>JAEINY010000050.1 GCA_016342595.1 Marinilabiliaceae bacterium | reverse complement strand
ATCATTGATTTGGGCGAGCTTCGACCTATTGCCGGATTTACCTATCTACCCGATCAAGGGCGATGGGCTGGCGGCTATGCTTTTAACTATGCTTTTTTCGTCAGTCAGGATGGTAAAAACTGGGGCAAGCCGGTATCCAGCGGGAAATTCTCAAATATTGCGAACAGTCCGGTACTTCAAACAAAAAACTCTAAAGTCACAACGGGTCGATATGTCAAGCTCAAGGCACTTTCGATTGAACGGGGTGAAAACCAATTTGGCATTGCTGAATTTGGTGTTATTACGAAATAATCACCCACACCATCAAAAAAGCTGAAACTAACGGGGGGTAGTTTCAGCTTATAATTTATTATTATCCGGTATTAATTCTATATCCCCTACGAGGAAATGGGTTCCTTTGTATTCTTCTATTCCGATTTCTTCGCCAATCCCATCAGCACCAATTCAGCAGTGGCCGGATTAGTCGCCAAAGGCACATTGTGCACATCACAGATACGCATTAACATGTTGATATCCGGCTCGTGTGGGTGTTTATCCAATGGATCGCGAAAAAAGAATACCCCCTGAATTTGTCCTTCTGCTACTTGAGAAGCTATTTGTGCATCGCCTCCTTGTGGTCCGGAGAGTACACGTTCCACTTTTAATCCGGCATTCTGAGCATGTTTACCGGTAGTACCGGTAGCGATAATCGAAATATTAACGGAACGAAAAATATCATGGTGCTTATTTAAAAAAGAGACCATCTCAGCCTTTTTTCCATCGTGTGCTATAACGGCTAGTTTCATCATATTTGTTGGGTTTAAATCAATAGCACGAACTTATAAAAAATGCGGCACAAACGAAAGCTGTGAGTCATAATTATAATCATTATTGTCCAATACCCAATTCTATATCTTCTCCGGAGAAATGGGTGCTCATATACTAGTAGTGCGTTCAAAAAATAATAGTTACACAAAGCTGCACGAAGAAAACACAAAGGGACACCGAGAGGATATCTTATGCCTGGCTGTATTGATGGTATAATAACCCTTTGTGAACTGCCTTATACTTTTTGCCTCAGCGTGCTCTGTGTAAATTTTCCATGCAAAACAACCTAGCCTGATAACTATCGGGCCACAAAGATTGTTTCGCTTCGCTCAACAGGACTCGAATTAAATAGCCTGCTCTTTCTAAAAATTCTCCAGGCCGATTCTGGTATCTGTCAGCTCACCTCAAAATTTCTACAGGACATCCAGAACTTCTGTCAGGCCGGTTCTGGTCTGCTGCAGGAAGCTTTTAAATGCTACAGGTCATTGAAAAAAATGGCCTGCTCGTACTAAAATCGTTCCAGGGATAGACAAATGACCGCCAGCTCATCATTAAACAACAACAGGAAGCGTTTAGCCAGAGGCAGGTCGGGTTACAATCCTACAGGGCTTTGAAAAAATCCTGCAGGACAGTAAAAAACATCAACAGGATAAGAAAAAAGAGTAGTTTGATATTCAATTAGACTGAGGATCTACTCCTAATCTGGACGAGCCAGAACCAAATAATGAATATCGATCAACAATTGAAGAACACTGAATTCCTAAATCACAAATCGTTAATCAATATTCATCATTCCAATGAACAAAAAAACAGTATCCATACATAGGAGGTTATCATAGAAATAAATAAGAAACCGCAAAGACGCGGAGGCGCAAAAATATTGCGACATTCGACTTTGCGGTCAATTCAGTAAATTACCTTAGTGATAGTTTTATCCTTCCTTTCATTCCGAAATTCCAAATTGCTCACCAAAACGTTCCACCACATAATCGATGTCTTTATCGCCACGTCCGGAAAGATTCACCAGGATGGTTTGATCAGCTGGTAATTGTTCCGCTAATTTCAAGGCATAAGCTACGGCATGGGCACTCTCTAAAGCTGGAATAATACCTTCTTCACGGGCCAGCAGCATAAAGGCATCAATGGCTTCTTTATCGGTAATGGTTTCGTATTGTACGCGTTTGATATCCTTCAGATAACTATGTTGAGGTCCCACGCCAGGATAATCCAAACCACTGGCAACCGTATTCACAGGTGCCGGCTCTCCATTTTCATCCTGCAATAAATAACATTTAAAACCATGGATCATACCCGGTTTCCCTAATGTTAAGGTAGCCGAGTGATCTCCTGTTTTAAAGCTGGTACCGGCAGGTTCAACACCAAAAATATTCACGTTTTGATCTTGCAAGAAAGCAGAGAACAACCCCAGCGCATTGGAACCACCACCTACACAAGCCACCAGGTTATCCGGATGTTTTCCGGTCATTTCCTGCATCTGTTCCCGGGCCTCGCGACCAATAACCGACTGAAAATCGCGTACCATCATTGGAAAGGGATGAGGCCCCACCACCGAACCAATGGCATACAACTGGGTCACCGGATCTTTCATATAGGCTTCAAAGGCCGCATCTACAGCTTCTTTCAAGGTTTTTAAACCGTGCGTAACCGCTATCACTTTGGCACCTAATATTTTCATGCGTACCACATTGGGATGCTCTTTCTGAATGTCGACCTCGCCCATGTATATATCACACTCCAAACCAACCAAGGCAGCCGCTGTTGCCAAAGCCACCCCATGCTGACCGGCACCGGTCTCGGCAATCAACTTTTTCTTACCCATCCTTTTGGCCAAAAGAGCCTCACCTAAGCAGTGATTGATTTTATGGGCACCCGTATGATTGAGGTCTTCACGCTTCAAATAGATTTGAGCTCCTCCTTGTTTCTGAGACAGGTTTTTAGCATGAAATATAGGCGAAGGACGACCGGTGTAATGCTTCTGCAAATAAAACAGCTCTTCTTTAAACACCGGATCATCCTTTATCTTCAAATAAGCATCCGTAATTTCCTGAATAATGGGTATCAATATGGGCGGCAGGAAACTGCCACCATATTCACCAAAAAAACCCTTACTATCAGGCATTACCTCTTCGCTCAAAAATGCCTTGTCTACGTTTAAATTTTCCATTTTTATCCTTTTAATTTCCGTTATAAAATGCAAAAAGCCGCAGGTGGAGACCTGCGGCTTTTCATATTAAAATATTGTATACACCTATTGATCCACCTTATGAAAAGCTGAACTACGCCACCACTGAATATGGAACAATTGGTTTGTCATGTCATTAATTATGGATGCAATGATAAATAAAAGGATTGGGAAAAGCAAGTGCCTGGGAAATGAGCCTCCCTATCAGGCCACAAAAAAAGGTACCTAATCACTTAGGCACCCTTATCTTATCACTCAACGATATAAATCGCATTAATTTGTTTATATTTCTTCAACAGGCCCTTCAACTAATTCAAATCCTGCAGATGGACCGGCTTTCGTACACTTATAGGTGACCGAATAATAAGGCTTCTTCAAGTCGTTATCATACACCTTGTATCTAACTATATAATTCACGTCAATGCCATTGACTTGTGTCACCGCCTCCGGGAATTTTGCTTTTAACATGATCAAGACACCTTCCTGCACCCTTTCTTCAATCTTAGCCTGTATCTCATCAGCCGTTAAGCCATCATACTCTGCCTGAGCAAAATCACCATTAGTACGCTTGATATGACGCATGTCAAAGTTACTATACCACGCACTTGCACCGTGATAATACTCAGAATTTCCTCTATCGATCAATTCAGGATGTGTATCTTTCACAGCATCCACAATCATTTGAAAATCATCTTTACCCATGGTAAAGCTTACAGTTGGATCGAAGAACCAGGCACTTCCATTGTGCACATATTGTTCTGTTTTCTCAAGAATTTCTTCTGTTTTAGCCCATACAGTACCATGGTATTCATATCGATCTGCCGCTAATTTAGTTCCTGTTGAACCACCATAGTAATAGTTATAAGCAATTACTGCCGTATCCCCCTCTTGCGCAAACAGATTCTTTGAAGCAAGCAACTGTGGCAAATAGTTTTCAGGTTTGACTGAGCTTGAGAAATTTCCGCGATACCCTGGATCTCCCATTTGTTCATATTCCTTAGAGCTAACCACATAAGCGTTTTCTACGGCTTTCCAGGAACCTTTGTATTCATAAAAATTGTTTCTTACATTGGTTTCACCTGATACACCAACAGCTTTTACTTTTATCCAATCCAGTTGCCAGGTAGGAGATGTTGTTGTGGTTGATTGATAATGGAAACCCAGATAAATTTTCTCACCATCATAAGCTGACAAATCGACCTCTTCAGATTCAACGTAAGTATAATTGGTACCATCCGGTTTATTCTGAATGACTAATTCCGTCCACGTCGCTCCTGCTACATCGGCTCCATCAAAATCGGTTGAAACATTTACTTTTATTAAACCCGTTTCTCCCTTGAGGAAATTAATAACCTGGTTAATTTGCAATACTACGCCCGCCTCATTGGTTAAATCAATTTGCGGAGACACCAACCAATCGCTATTCTCAAAAGCTTCACCTAGATCACTATCAAATCCACTCATTTTGGCATAATCAATATCATTATAATCCGATGCACGCCACTGCTGGTTATCTCCCACTAAATTATGGGATACAAAAGCACCCAAGTCTCCGCTAAACTCTTCAACAAAAATATCAGTCTTACCAATAACCGGTTCTTCTACAAATTGCTTATAGGAAACTCTCACCATTTGACCCTCCTCCGGGTCCTTAATATTGCCCTCTAAAATCTCCGGTAAATATTGATCTACCTTGTCATTCGGATAAAACCCTTTTGCTTCTCCCACTTTCGCATCAACTGCCGCATAATCCGTATTTGCTAAGGTATACACATCTGCTTCCTCAAAATCATCCAGGTATATTTTTCGGCCTTCATCAAAACGAAAGGTCACTTTAGCCGAAGAGTTTTTATTTAAAGCTAAATAAGTATTTCCTAAATACAGGGGAATAAATTTATCAGTTTCAAGACCAAGACTAAATGCTTTTTTGTCCTTTAATTCATCAGCCAACGCACTGTCTTGTGTTGTCTGGTGGGTCGATTTATACCATCTGGCCATATCTGCATAGTCATCATCCACGAAGTCAACAATCACCGCTTCATTATAAGGCGCCTTGGCAGCGTCCAGGTCATCATAGACCGAATCCGTTGGATCACAAGCTGTAAAAATCAGTCCTATCAATCCTAATAGAAATATTATTTTTTTCATTTGTACCAATTTTCTTATTTTTTTTAGAATCGAACTTTTAAACTTACTGACATTGTTCTGCCAAAACCATAATAGACGAGTGCTGATTCAGCATCTTTATTTGATCCATCTTTAGCATCAGCAATGTATTCAGTATTCAGTACATTATTCACTTTACCATACAAACTGGCTTTTAAACCTGCAATATCAAAGTCATACTTCATGTTTACATCCAGTAATCCATAGGCGGGTAATTGCCAGGTATCCTTACCTCTATCGTTAATACTTGTATTATAAGTCGGATCATAATAGGCATATAAATCATCGTAGAAGTTATAATCGGCTCCTATTTTCAATTTTGGCAACACCCAGTAATCAACACCCAAAGAAGCTGTTGATTGAGCCGCATCACCTACTTTTGCATCTTTAATATATACATCTTTTGACTCAATGTAATTTTGATTGATATCGTAATAATCAAACACTGCATCATCCAACCAGGTCCAGTTACCCACCGAAGCCATTGCCCGAAGTGTCATCCCCTTAACCGGGCGATAGTTCAGTACAGCTTCCACTCCATAATGCAAGGCATCCACCCCGTTACTGATGGCAAAACCATCATCACCAGTTGATTTACTTACACTCTTATTCAACCAGTAAGTATGGTAATAACTCACATCCAGCTTCAGCTTATTGGTTCTCCATCCATAGCCCACTTCACCGGAAAGTACTTTTTCCTGCTGAATTTTATCATTGATCTCATTTGTATAGTTTAAAAATACATACTTGTGATAAGGGGCACGGGTAAAATAACCACCATTGATAAACACATTGTGCTGGTCATTCAGGTTGTAGTTAAATCCACCTTTTACACTATAGGATACATAACTTTTCCAATCTGATTTTTGCTCATCTGGCTTATATTTAAACTTATCGATGCGTCGATACGATGAATTAGAAACAGAACCTGAAAGGAAGGCCGAATATTGATCCGTCACATATTCTGCCTGGCCAAATAATCCGCCCCATACTATTTCACCATCATTATTAAATCCAACCACATCGCCCACTTGCAAGGGCGTACCTGCAGCACGGTTAATATTATTACTAACATACTCTGGATACATCCCGTCCTTTGGATCATGATCATCAGTATTCTTTACAATATCCAGGTAATAATTGCCACCTAGCAGGTCCACAATCTCCTCACGGTGATAACCATAGTAATAACGCCCATCTACACCGGCCGTAATACTAATATTACCTATTTGATGATTATAGGTCGACAATATTCCATACCAATCATGAGAGTTCACGCTTTTTGAAACAATGGCCTGAGATCCATTCTCCGAAGCCGCATTCTCTGCAATTACAGCATCCCAATCCAGCAATCCTTCCGGTGTTAATTTTGTTTCCTCATAGGGACGACCGGTACCGCTATCATACCTTAACCAGCGATCCTTTTTATCAATTCCTCTGATACGGCGTCCACTACCCACAGCCATGGAGGCATAAACAGAGGTGGACAGGAAAGACTTCTCATTGATATCCCAAAAATGGTTCACTGACATTTGCGGCTTGTGATACTCATTTTGAGCCGAATTGTATTTCTCACCACCTTTATACCCGTAATCGTAGTTTAACCGTGTACCATCGCGGTGATTTCTCACATCTTCAATTCTTGCCATACCATAGCGCTGATTGTGCCATTGCGGCGCACCAAAAGTCGTAAACGAAAGAATGTGCTTTTCATTTAAGCGCTTTGAAATATTCAAGAAATAGGAATAGGAATTAAATTCAGTTGCTTTTACATACCCATCACCCGAAGTCTGAGCCAGGCTCATCGTTACGGCCCATCCATTATCTAAAAGACCGGTAGAAGCCGTGATGCCTTTTTTCTCATAACCATCATTGGCCATACCATAAAACACATTTCCACCTGCTTTAGCATCGGTTGTTTTAGTAAGGATATTAATGGTACCCCCTACTGATGAAATTGCCAACTTAGAAGCTCCTAAGCCACGTTGCACCTGCATGGTCTTCGTCACATCGGAAAGACCTGCCCAGTTTGACCAGTACACTTTACCATTTTCCATCCCATTAATAGGTACGCCATTAATTAACACCCCAATGTTTTCAGAGCTAAAACCCCTCAGGTTAATTCGGGAATCACCAAAACCACCACCTGATTTTGTGGCATATACACTTGGTGTTGATTTTAATATCTCAGGAAATTCCTGTGTACCTAATTTCTCGGATATCAGCTGTGGCTTAATATTCGAAATGGCCACGGGTGTTTCACGGTCGCGTGCAATGGAAGCCACTACTTGCACTTCCACCAGCCCAATGGCATCATTTTCCATATTAATTTCACCCAAGGCTTTCACTTCGCCGTTACGGATCATTACATCTTTCGTCTTATCCAGATAACCAATGTAACTAAACTGCAAGGTCGTTGAGCCCTCCGGTACAACAAAGTTAAATGTTCCATCCATACCCGTAACAGTTCCATTGGTGGTTCCTTTAACAATGATAGATGCCCCAATTAAAGGATCCTTTGTATCCTTGTCTATTAGTTTACCGGTCACTTCCCCTTGAGCCATTAACCCAGGAGAAACACATAACAGGAAGAAACCTGCGATAATGCTAAAAAGCTTTTTTTTCATGATTTTATAGTTGATATTTAAGCATAAATATTTTTAATAAGATTACTGCTTTCTGTAATCGACAGCAAAAGTCATTTATTAGACCGACGAGTCGGTATATTCAACCTTAAAAATTTGTTAATTTTCTTTAAGAAGGGTAGAAAATCTTAATAATTTATTAACATTTTTCCACAGGTTATTAACAAATAATCCATCCCTTATATTGATCATTGATTTCCTGCCACTTACAAATTAGCTTGTTCAGCTGCTACACCCTTCCAATACATATCAAATGCCTGATCAAAACCCTCAAGAAAACTTTTCAAAGGCTTTGGTAAGGAAAGAAAATAATTAGCTATGGCTCTGGTAAATGCAAAATCAAAGAAGGCGATCATATCTGTTGAATAGGCTTTCATGATGCCCATATTCACCTTCTGCATGATATTTTTGCGGGGTCCCTCCAGAGTGTCCTCTACAATACCAAAATGAATTTTGATAAAAGGACTGGACTCAAAAATACTGATGTAATAGAATTTAGTTGGGTTGGAAATGAACCACTTAATAATCTCTCCAAAAATTACTTTGGTGCTTTCACGGGCATCCCCTCCCCCTACATATTTATTGACACATTTCTCTTCAATCTCAAACATGAGTTGCTTGTAGATATCGATGATCAGTTGATCTTTACCTGATATATGATGATACAACGTGCCTTTAGCAATACCAATACGCTCAATCAATTCATTTACAGATGCAGATAAGCCTTTCTCAACAAATAGCTCCATAGCCCCTTTATAGATTTCTTCCTTTTTGCTCATTATTTAAGTTTCCGGTTATTTTTTTGCCAAAAGTAACATTATTTCACACGCCATTCATCATAAAAATTAAAAAGGCGCCATTCATTTTGATGAATGGCGCCTTTTAATTTCAAGTTAATTTAAACCTGTTTATCAGCTGAATTTGTAAACACACGTATGCTTATACACTTCACCGGGCCTTAAAACAGCACTGGGAAAGTGCGCTTTATTTGGCGAATCGGGGAATATTTGTGTTTCCAAAGCAACACCTGCCCATTTTTCGATGGGCGCATTCAATTTCCCTGTTTCAGAACCATCAAAGTGACTGCCAGTATAGATTTGCACACCCGGCTGGTCGGTATAGACCTCCAGTTTACGGCCTGAATCAGGATCTGATAAAACAGCTGCTAAACGAATCATGCCGTCATATCCATCAATCACAAAATTGTGATCAATGCCATCTACTAATTTCACCTGTGAATCATTGGCAGACAGGGCTGATCCGATGGATTTACCTTCCACAAAATCCATGGCTGTACCGGCCACCGGCACAATCTCACCTGTTACAGTACCAATTTCAGCAGAGATGGGGGTATATTGAGCGGCATTAATCTGCAGTTCATGGTTTTCAACGGTTCCGGTTCCAGCCCCTTTTAGATTAAAGTACGCATGACTGGTCAGGTTTATGATGGTTGGCTTTGATGTTTCAGCTGCATACTCAATCACAAACTCATTGCTCTTAGTAAGGCCATAGATCACATCAACCTTCAATTGACCCGGATATTTTTGATCACCATCCTCACTGACCAATGATAATTTATAAGCCTGCTCAAATTTCTCAAGAGTTATTGGTTCTACTTCCCAAATGCGGTTATTGAAACCATCTACTCCGCCATGCAAGTGGTTCTTATCATTATTACAATCCAACTGATACGTCGTCCCATCAATCTCAAATTGACCATTTACCACGCGATTGGCATAACGGCCACATAAGGCTCCAAAATAACCATCACCTGCTAAGGCACCTTCAATAGTTGGGTAACCAATAACGACATCTGCAATTTCGCCGGCAGAATCGGGCACTTTAATAGAAGTCACCTGACCTCCCCGGGCAATAAATGTAACTTCTACTTTATTGCGATTTTTGAGTGTAAACACATCCGAAGCTTTTGTCATAGTTTTATAATTATAAAGCACCTATCCTTTTTAGGACAGGTGCTTTCATTTAGATAATGATTCTACAATTCTACTTTAATTGCACCTTTCGCACGGATAAACAACTTGTGGCAGTTACCCTCACCAAATACATGCTCTAATGTGGAGATGTATTCTTCAAGCAAGTCATTTGGTACGAAGGCCTGAATGGTTCCGGCAAATCCACCACCGTGTACACGCCATCCGCCTTTGCCTCTAAGCACTAATTCACTCAATGCTAAACCAAGAGAAACACCTTGTTCAGCCATTTTGCTGTCGAAGTTTTCTTGTGTTTGAGCATAAATGTTTTGGTTGTACATATAAGAGCTATATCCGGACTCAATTACCAAACCTAGGAATTTCTGGAAATCATTTGACTCTAATGCGTCCACTTCGTCTACAACACGTGCATTATCTGCCTGGAAGTGAATGGAACGAAGAATCGCACGATCACCTACTTTCTCACGGATATTAGGAATGGAATCCACTACCTGCTTCATTGTTAACGGACGAAGAACTTCATGGCCCAATTCTTTTGCCACTGATTTCATTTCACTCGGAAGGAGTGCATATTCACTATCTAAATTGGCATGACTACCACCGGTGTTTGTAATAACTAACGAATAGCCGGTTTTAGCAAAATCAAAATCCAGGGCTTTTACAATTGGCTGAGTAGGATCTTCAAAATCAATGGTGATAAAACCACCCACCGAACAAGCTGTTTGATCCATTAATCCACAAGGCTTACCAAAGTAATTGTTTTCGGCCCATTGTCCTATTTTTGCATTTTCAACCGGATCTAATTTACCATCATTGAATAAGTGACTGATAATCGCTCCAATCAATACTTCAAACGAAGCCGATGAACTCAAGCCAGATCCCTCCGGCACACGCCCTTCAATAACCGCATCGAAACCTCCGATGTTATAACCAAGCTCTTTTAAACGTGCATTGATTCCTTTAACAAGAGAGGTCGATGTAGAGAATTTAGATTCATCGATCGCTAAATCAGATAAGTCGGCCTCAAATTGAGGGTAACCCACCGATTTAATGCGGACAATATTCGTTCCGTTAGGAGCAGCCACTGCAATATTATCAAGGTTGACAGCACCGGCTAATACACGACCATATTGATGATCGGTATGATTTCCACCCACTTCGGTACGACCAGGAGCACTGAAAAGCGCCACCTCTTCACTTCCAAAAGTGGCTTTAAAATCTTCCAACTGAGTCCTATAACGTTCAGCCTGAGCTTTTAATACCGCAGCATCAGTACCATACAATTCGTTAAACAATGGATTTTGACCATTGCCGATCTTTGCTGCTAATTCATTAATTTTAGACATAATAAGTGATGTTAAGAGTTACTATTTTAAGGTTTTATAATGTACTTTAGGCAGGTCTTTTAAGCGCTGAGCAGCCTGCTCTGCCGTAATATCACGTTGCGGATTACCCATCATCTCATACCCTACCATGAACTTTTTAACGGTTGCTGAACGCAACAAAGGCGGGTAAAAATGCATGTGCAGGTGCCATTCCGGATGCTCTTCACCATCAGTTGGAGCCTGATGAATTCCAGCCGAATAAGGAAATGACACTTCAAATAAATTGTCGTAGAGCACCGTTAATTTTTTGTAAACATCAGCCATGGCCAATCGTTCATCATCCGTTAGCTGAAGCAGATTTTGAACCGGACGCTTGCTCACAATCATTGTTTCAAACGGCCAGGTGGCCCAAAATGGAACCAATGCGACGAAGTGATCGTTCTCAACCAGTATGCGTTCCTGAGACTTCAACTCTTCATCGACATAATCACCTAAAAGGGTTTGTCCATTCGTTTGAAAATACGCCTTTTGCATCTTCGCCTCTTTGGCGGGTTCACCAGGTACCGAGTGCTGCCCCCATATTTGACCATGTGGGTGTGGATTACTGCACCCCATGATATCCCCTTTGTTCTCAAAAATCTGAACATGGTTAATATAATCAAGCGCTCCTATTGCCTCGTATTCCGAACACCAAAGATCAACCACCTTTTTAATGTCTTCTACTTCCATTTCCGGAATGGTCAGATCGTGACGGGGTGAGAAACAGATTACCTTACAGAAACCTCTTTCACTCTCAGCCCTGAATAAATCTTTCTTCTCGTATTTTCCTTCGGGAATATCAGGTACCAGTGCACTAAAATCATTCTGAAATACAAATACATCTTTGTAGTCCGGATTATTAATTCCGCCGGCACGCTCATTACCCGGACACAGGTAACATTTCGGATCATGCTGAGGACGTTCATCTTGTGAATGCTTTTCTACTTTCCCTTGCCAGGGACGTTTGGTCCGATGTGGAGAAACCAATACCCAATCACCTGTCAGCGGATTATACCGTCGATGCGAATGTTCTGTAAATTCAAATTTATCCATTTCTTATCCTTAATATGTGATCTTCAATATATTTCTGTACCAATCAAAACGATCGCTTGAATATGGGATCGCTAAACCCCTCCTCTTCTATTTCATTAAATTTATAATAGAATGCCCCTTTCCTTGATTCCGACATATCCTTTTCCTCCAGGCGCTCTAACACTTTAAGTGACAATACTTTTTTGCGGAAATTCCCAGGATCAAAGTGCTTTTGAAAGATCTCATTGTATAACTTTCTTAAGCTCGTCATAGTAAATTTCTCTGGCAATAACTGCCGGCCAATTAAATCATACCTCGACTTAAGTCTTAATTTTTCCAATGCCCGGGCCACCATCTCATCGTGATCAAAAATCAAAGAAGGTAACTCAGAAATATTAATCCATTCGGCACCAAATTCATGAATCAATTGATTACTATATTTTTCCACTTTAATAAGCGCATAGAATGAGACCGTCACCACATTACCACCGGGATCACGATCTGGTTTTGAAAACGTTTGCACTTGCTCCATGAACACATCCTGCAGGCCGGTGAGATTAACTAAAACTCTACGGGCAGCATCCTCTACCGACTCTTCCTCTTTCACCCACCCCCCAATCAGCGACCACTTTCCTTTTGCCGGCTCAATTGCCCGTTTAAACACCAGTAACTTAAGCTGCTCCTGCTCATATCCAAAAATGACACAATCAACTGCTATATGACGTTTTAACTGATGATACTTTTCGTATTGCATAGAAATCTTCCAATTGTATTACAATTATAAAGGTAATTAATACTTTTATCAAATTTTCACCACTTTTTAAAAGTATATTCTACCTTTATTACACTTTAGGTACTCTCCCATTATCTTTTACACTTGTTATTAAAAATCATTCTTGATAACAAGTGTATATAAAGCAAAAAACCCTTTCAAGCTGTACCTGAAAGGGTCTGCAATTATAATTGCACGATAACTTACTTCTCCAATTCTTTTAATACGAGTGCACTGGCTCCAACAATAGCAGCATCCCCGGCATTCAATTTGGAAGGCATGATCTTAATCTTATTCTTAAAAATTGACAACAAATGATCTTCAAAAGCTTTCTTAGTAGGATCCAAAATCAGATTCCCAGCTGCCAATGGGCCACCAAACAAGAAAATAGCCTCCGGACTGTTGTGATGAACCGTATCAGCCAGACCTTGTCCTAAATACCCACCTGTTATCTCAAACACTTCATTGGCTAATTTATCCCCCTCCACAGCAGCATCATAAATCATCTTCGAATTCAACTCATTGTACGAATGTTTTGCCAGCGGGCTTTCTGTATCATTAGTCTGTACTAATAATTCAAAAGCTGTTCTTTTCATTCCGGGAGCCGAACAATACGCTTCCAGATGGCCTTTAGCACCACATCCACACAATCTGCCACCAGGGATTAAAGTTGTGTGACCACACTCACCGGCAAATCCATCATGCCCATAAACCAAATCTCCATTCACTACCAAACCACTTCCTACACCAGTTCCCAGTGTATACATGGCAAAGTTTTTCATCCCTTTTGCACCACCATACATCATTTCACCAATGGCTGCTGCATTGGCATCATTGGTTAAAGCAATGGCCTCAATATCATCAAAACGTGCTTTTAACAAATCAACAAATGGTACAACGCCTTTAAATGATAAGTTTGGTGCATGCTCAATGGTACCCTTATAATAATTTCCATTGGGAGCTCCAATACCAATACCTAAAATCTCCAGATCTTCATTCAGTAATTTCGCATTGGTAATTAAGTTTTTTATAGAAGCCGCCAACTCATCGATGTACAAATTAATATCACCATGAATGGGCGTTGCAATATTATCTTTAGTCAAAACATGGCCCATATCATCTACAACGCCAATGGCCGTATTGGTTCCTCCAATATCCACTCCAACTGATACTTTTTTCATTTGTTCAAATTTAATTTTTACTGATAAGCTGAAACGCATTCATGAAACTTTCTTATTAAATCAATAATAGTAAGCTATGATACATTTCAAAAAATTGAAAGTCCTGCTTTCGAAAGTCATCTACTATCAATAAAGCTTTCGAAAACATTCGTTTCCATTTTGTGTCACCCAAAAATATCGAAATGTTTCAATAATTCCTACTCTTCTTATAAATCACAAGAAATTGAAAGATGTTTGGGCAAAAAAAAAGATCCTGAATAATCAGGATCTTTCTTTATCTATTGTTTAGCTACCTAAAAACTTATCTTTTTGGTAGATTAACCTTTTTGTTTCACTTTAGAACCAGCTAATGCATAGTACAAGATATAAATCTCTCCGGCAATAACAATTGTCCAGGTCCAAGCCCAGTTACCACCTAATGCATCAGCCATCATACCCTGCATAAGTGGCATAATAGCACCACCAAGTACACCAATCATTAATGCTCCTGACCCCTTAGAAGTATATTTTCCAAGGTCAGTAATTGCTAAAGCAAAAATACCTGACCACATTATAGAGTGCAATAAACCAATACCTACCAGGAACCAAGGGTTTTTAGTAATCATTGAAACAATAACCAAAACAGTTGCTCCAATAGAGGTAACTACTAATTGAGTTTTAGCAGATACACGACTCAAAGTACTACCTACTAAACGTCCAACTAACATACCACCCCAATACAACATAGCCATACTTGAAGCTCTTTCGGCAAAGGTATCACCTAACCAGGCTGCATATAGATTAATATTAGCACCAATACATACCTCTACACCTACATAGAAGAAAATAGCCACAACCCCTAACTTCAGGTGAGAAAAAGACCAGATACTTTTTTCCAGTTTTTCGCCACCTTCATTGGTTGTACCTTCAATATGTGGAAGGGTTAAACGACTTACAATGGCCACTACAACAGCAATTGTAACCGCCAATAAAATAAATGGTAAAATTACCTGATCTATTTTGATATCAGAAATAGCAGCACCTCCAAATACAATACCTGCTACAAAATAAGGTGCCAGAGTGGTACCTATTGAGTTAGATGAACCCCCAATGGTGATTCGTTGAATTGAACTGGTACCTTTCACATTACAGGCTGCCAGGTAAGGATTAATCACCACTTGCATGATGGTTGCGGCTGATCCTACCACAAAAGACCCAAGAAGGAAAACGAAGAATCCAATAGGTACACCCGCGATACTAATAGCATTTTCCATTGATCCCACATATGCTGATCCGGAACTAACTAACAAACCAAACACCATCATGATCAGGGCACGAATTAACGTTTTCTTATACCCATAATTATCCACCCATTTTGAGCCAGTCCCCCCCATGATTGGGTAAGCTAAAAACCAGGTAAATGTTACCATGATAGATAATGTGTTTTTAATAGCTTCGGCATTTTCCAGAAATGCAGATTTTAACGGATTTTGAAATTGTTGAAAAACAACAGTCAGAAAACCTACGATGAAAAATAAAAATACCATCGTAAGAAATGGTCCTAAATAACTCTTTTGCTCACTCATTGTAAATTGATAATAGTTGTATAATAGTTAATTATTACTAGCTCATTCAAATACAATCTCTCATTAACATGTTTTTATTTCGAAAATTTGAAATAAAAAATCTGCTCATAGTATAGATTTTATAAACAAACCGCACCAAAAGTAACAACTTTTTCGTTTTTCCAAGTCCGTGTAGCTAAAAAATAACCTTTCAAAATAAGCTGGAAACACTAATAAAGGAGAGAATATTCACTTTCTCAAGGAAAAGAAACATCATAAGGGCAATATTTACTTTCATCATACTGTTAATTAGAATTGGGATCAACAAGTATTGTGCTTTTCATAAATATACATTCAATTATTTGATTATAAAGTTAATCACTCTACTGACAATTGCTAATGCAATTATCAGCGATCCCCCACACATCTGCTATTAATCCTTCCTCTGTATAAAAAAACAGCCCACCAATAAGATGAGCTGTTTTTATCAGGTGTTATTATTAATCTTATTCTTTCACTTCTACATCATATTTAAATTCATGCCCATAAGCATCCATTCCCTCGAATTTAATGGTATAAGGTGGTATTAGTGACTGCCCACCAAGTGTCTCCAGGTTAAAACTGGTAATCCCGCGATATACAGCATATTTTTCATCTTCGTAATCTTTATGATGAAAAACCAATCTGATTTGATCTTCTTCCTCTGGTTGATTTTGCGAATCATAAGAGACATTAAACAGATGCGTTTTATCTTTTCCCCAAAATGAAAAATCAACATCTAAGAAACGCCCTGAAACCCTGATATCATTGAACACAACGCCGGCAGTACCTAAAGTATCCTTGTTTTCTTCATTGATTTTAATGATTGATTTAACCGGCACATCACTAATAGACTTCAACTCGATCAAATAATCATAAAGAATTCCCGCTGCCGTTTCCTGAAGAAGTGTAAAAGATATTAAAACACGACCACCATGCTCAAACTCATATCCAGGAGGCAGTTGGCTTGTGTAAAATTTTTGACCAGCATCAGAAGTAAATAAATATCCGTCTCCCTGCTCCGTCTGAATGCAGAGTTTTGTGTATTGCTTCTCGGTCGGTTCCAGATCATCACTCAAGCAGGCTGTAAAAACCGAGCCCATCAGTACACACATCAATAAAATCTTTCCTTTCATATTTTCTTAAATTTTAATGTAGATGATTAATACATGCAATGGTTGCGTGGCTTCATGAAAAAAGGCCATTCAAATGAACGGCCTTTTACATTTGGCATTAAATATGTGCTTTTAGTTTTGATCAATATAGGTGATTTCCAATTCCATAAGAATACTTAAATATCTCCCAGTCCCATTAATGGTCGACGGTAAAATAATTTTACATTTTCCACCTAAGCGCATGTATTGAACGGCTTCATTCACACCTACCGGAATATTACTTCCTAACTGACGCTGAAGATCACTTGTTGAATAAATCAGTGGCAAGGTCGAAAATATTTCCGGAGAAGCATCATAAATATTTGAACCTAAATATTCTTCACCAGTAACACCTTCAATTTCGCTAATCTGATAGATAGAATAGCGATAGCCAACGCGCTTATTGGCCGAAATCAAGTCCCCTGTTCCTTGCTTTGTATGAAACAACATCATACCAGACTCCAATCGATGATCCACTGTATCAATAGCTTCTGCAGTCATCACCTCCAATCGGGTACTATCATTGATTGGATTACCATCTTCGCCAATATTAACCAGCTCATCATAATACTTAACCAACAATTCATTTTCTTTATCCAGATATTCCTGCGGACTAACGTATTCTGTTTTTTTACAACTAGTAATAGAAATCAGCAATGCGCCAAGCGCAATAAAAAATAAAGGGGCGTTCTTTTTAATATTTCGTGTTATTTTGTTCATTTTATCTTATTTTGAATCACACTACCGATAGGCAGCACACAAAGAAAACTATTTTTAATTAATCTTCAAATCGAATTTTTACGGTAAACCTACTCATCCACGGACTCTTTAACGTCAATCACCTCTACCTCATAGTATAAAATAGAGCGGGCAGGAATTTTTTCACTATCCCCGATTAATCCGTGCGCCAGATGTGGAGGCATCATGAACTGTGCTTTATCGCCTAACCCCATCAAGAGAATTCCTTCCTCCAAACCGGATTCAACGCCTCCTTGCCCAACCTTAAAGGTTTTAGGTCCACTTATTCGCGAGCTATAACAAATGGTACTATCTAGTAATTGAATCTCATAATTTAGGGTCACGACCTGGTCTTTCTGTACTTTTTGAGGATTTTGAGGTTCATCCAAATGATACCATAAACCTGTTTGAGTCCTGGTCATTTTTTGATTACGCACTTCCAGGTAAGTTTCAATAACTATTTTATCTTTATTGACAAGGCTCCGGTTAACCTGCAATAATGCCTCCTTACTGATTTTGGGATGCCTTTTTCGTTGCTTATTTTGATCACAACTGAATAAAACAAACAGGCCAAGCAATCCAGCCATCACAAAACAATATCGTAACACTCTCATTCCACCGTTTTTATTAAAGATCGGATCTAAATGCCTTTAGTTTTGTTTGAAACCGTTCCAATGTTTCATTCAATGGTAGTCGGGATTCACCGCCAGCTGCATTTAAGTGACCTCCTCCATTAAAACACTTCTCACTAAATTTATTCACCGGAAAATCTCCTCGGGAACGAAACGAGATTTTAACCAAGTCATCTTTTTCGGTAAAAAGAGCAGATACGTCAACACCTTCAATCCACAAAGCCTGGTTTACGAAGCCCTCTGTATCCCCCGGCTTAAAGTTAAACTTCTGTAAGTCTTCACTACTAAGATAGATGTAGGCTGCTTTTAACTCAGGTATCAGTACCATCTTCTCACCCAGTGCATGACCTAATAATCGCATACGGTCAAATGAGTTATTGTGAAAAATCATGTGATGGATGCGATCCTTATCAATGCCCATTCGCAACAATTCAGCTACTGTCAAGTAAGTCTCAGGACGGCCTGAATTGTAATTCAATGCTCCCGTATCGGTCATGATACCGGAATAAATGCATTCTGCAGCCTCCTTTGTAATGTAACGGGAAAATCCAGCAGCATCCAATACATTATATAACAACTCGCATGTGGAAGAAGCTTCGGGCACACTAATTTGTATTTGAGCTGTTTCCGCTTCCGGATAGGGATGATGATCAATCATAATGCGGGGTGTATCTACACCATTAAATATATTCTGCATGTTTTTCATGCGGGACAAGGCATTGAAATCGACTAATAGAACTAAATCGGCGTCTTCAACTAAGTGTTTGGCTTTTTTACGATTCCGTTCAAATATGACCACCTGATCCGCCCCATGCATCCACATCAGAAAATCGGGAAAAGCATTTGGCGAAACGACGACCGCTTCCTTTTGCATGTTTTTAAGCACATTACATAATGCCAGGGCTGCCCCTAAAGCATCACCATCCGGATTATTGTGCGGAACAATTACCACTCGCTGAGCGTTGTTTACGTATGATTTTAATGAATTAATCGCTGTTTTATCGTTTATCACGCTTCTTTCGTTTTTAATTAAAGGCAAAGATAGTTAAAAAAGAGGTTTTCATTTTTTTGATTTATAAAAAATAATTATTTTAACCACATAATCTAAAATCCTAACATTTATGGCAGGAATAAAAACGCTTACCATGATTAAGCCAGGAGCCGTTCATAAAAGACATATCGGTGCCATTTTTAATATGATTGAAGAAGCTGGCTTTAGAATTTCGGCAATTAAATCGGTAAAAATGACCGATGAAGAAGCCGAAGAATTTTACGCAGAGCACAAGGAAAAACCATTCTTTCCTGAACTGGTAGACTTTATGTCATCAGGGCCCATTGTAGCTGCTATCCTGCTGAAAGAAAATGCAATAGAAGATTTCCGTAAACTAATTGGCAGTACCGACCCCTTGCAAGCTAAAGAAGGTACCATTCGTAAATTATTTGCCGAAAGTATGTCACACAATGCCATTCATGGCTCCGATAGTGATGAAAGTGCTGATCGGGAGTGCAGCTTTTTCTTTAGTAAAAAAGAGTTTCTGGAGAAACATCCTTGATTACTAGTTATAAGTTAAAAGGCAGAAGTGAGAAGATTTAAAAGTAGAAACAGTCCCTTATGATATATTAACCGTTGCCTTGCCGCAACGGTTTTTTTATCTGAATACTATATCTTTTACGATATTCTCTCCTAAAGCGATGTTCAGATTAATGATGATTTTATCTTTCCACATCATCAATTCATTACGTAACACACTGGATGTTAACTCAACAAACAAAACACCATTTTTAATAAAAATACGTCGGGTTGCTTTTGCCACTGAATCGCCCAACACTTTACTCCAATAATGAACAGCCCTATTTTCAAGTAATCCACGATTTAGTCGTTGCTTTTTTAAAAGCTCCTTCACAACATCACCAATGGCTTGTGTATCTTTTTTCCGCATGACTCTAAGTATATATAATTACTCTGTTACCTTTATCTCTCCCTCTTGAACCTGAAAAATACGAAAGGGTTTACCAGTCGTACTAAGGATATTCATCAAATACTCTTTCTTGGTATCCGTGATGAAAATCTGATTAAATTTATCTTCAGCCACCAATTGAAGTAACTGACTGCTTCGTTTAGCATCTAGCTTATCAAAAATATCATCCAGCAACAAAATAGGCTTCAAGCCATTATGTCGTTTAATAAATTCATATTGTGCCAACTTCAGGGCAATCAAAAAAGTTTTTTTCTGTCCCTGAGAGGCCGTTTTTTTAATGGAATACCCACTCAATAATAATTCCAGATCATCTTTATGAATGCCTTTGGTAGTATAACCTAACATAACATCTTTGGAACGTACTGCTAATAAATGCTCTTTTAGACTCCCCTCTTGCAAATGGGATTTATATTGTAAGGCTATTTCTTCCTTCCCTTCTGATATGTAGGCATAGTAGTCCTGAAATACGGGTAGCAATTCACTAATAAAATCGACCCGCTTAAGATGGATACGTTGAGCCAACTGATCCAACTGATCATCCCACAATTCGAGCATTGCATAATCACGATTGCCACTCTCTCTTAAATTTTTTAAGGTCACATTACGTTGCAGCAAGGCCCGATTGTAACGCAATAAATCCTCCAGATAGCTTTTGTCATATTGCGAAATAACACCATCAATGTATTTTCGACGTTGCTCACTCCCCTCATTAATCAATTGTTCATCAGCCGGCGATATCATCACCAATGGCAACAAACCTATGTGATCAGCCAACTTGGGATATTCCTTTTTATTGCGTTTAAATTGTTTCTTTTGGGCGCGTTTTAATCCGCAATAAATGTGCTCTTGATCATCCTTTCGATCATAAATCCCTTGAATCACGAAAAACTCCTGTTCATGATGGACGTTCTGACTATCGATAGGATTAAAATAACTCTTACAAAACGACAGGTAATATAAAGCATCCAACACATTGGTTTTACCTGCACCATTTTCGCCTACAAAACAGTTGATACCCGGCAGAAAATCGAGTTCTGTTTGGAGAATATTCTTAAAATTGATGAGATGAAGATGCTTCAAATACATATACCGTGTTTTTTTGACAAAAGTAGTCAACACATCGGGACTGAAAATAAAATCGGGGCAAATATTTTTTAGAACAATCCTTTTGTTATTTTTGTCTGCACAGGCCAAAAAATACAAACTGTATTTTTATTTTTTGTTAAAACAATTACATTTGCGTTTCGAATAAAATTTAGAAGAATATGTCAAAACAAAAGGAAAATCATAACGAAGATAGTTTCGAGAATGTAGAAAGTGCATTAAGTAGAGGCGAGCAATTTATTGAAGACAACCAGAACCGTTTGATGATGGGACTCTTAGTGGTTGTTGTGTTGGTTGCCGGTTACTGGGGAACAAAAAAGTTTTATTACCAACCAATGGAAAAAAATGCCCAGGAACAAGTATTTTATGCCCAACAGTATTTTGAAAAAGATAGTTTCAACCTGGCTTTAAATGGTGACGGCATGAATCTTGGATTTGTCGATATCATTGATGAGTTTGGATCAACCAATATTGGTGAATTATCAAAATATTATGCTGGTATCTGTCAGTTACAATTGGGTAATTTTCAGGAAGCTGCTGATTACCTGAGTTCTTTCTCAACCAGTGAGGAGATGATTGCTGCCACTGCTGCCGGCGCGTTAGGCGATGCTTACAGTGAGTTGGGGCAAAATGACGAGGCCATCAGCCAGTATAAAGAAGCAACTAGTTACGACAATGAGTTAACAGCTCCTGTATACCTGATGAAATTAGGTATGATGCACGAGGTTGCCGGTAATCATGAAGCTGCTGTAAAAGCTTACTCAACAATTAAAGAGCAGTATCAAAATAGTACTGAAGCCCGTCAGATTGACAAATATTTGACCAGAGCAAAATTGCAATTGAATAAATAATTCAGTTTATAACGATATAATGAGAGGTTGCCTTGTATGATTGGGCAACCTCTTTTATTTTTGCAAAAAAACGAACATCATGGCAACAAGTCTTAAAAATTTATCAGATTACAATATAGCAGATGTGCCATCGGCAGCGGATATGAAATTTGGAATTGTAGTTTCTGAATGGAATACTGAAATCACTGAAGCCCTCTTTGAGGGTGCCTACAATACGCTGATCAAACATGGTGCTAAAGAAGAGAACATCATTAAAAAGTATGTTCCCGGAAGTTTTGAATTAACAGCCGGTGCCAAATACATTGCTGAAATGACGGATGTGGATGCCGTGATTACATTGGGCTGTGTAATTCAGGGTGACACCCCCCACTTCGATTTCGTGTGTCAGGGAGTAACCCAGGGAATGACCCAATTAAATTTACAATATAATATCCCATTTATCTTTGGATTGTTAACTACACTTAACATGCAGCAAGCCAAAGACCGGGCAGGTGGAAAGCACGGAAATAAAGGCGATGAAGGCGCTGTTACCGCTATAAAAATGGTGGATCTGGCTTGGTCGTTGAAGAAATAGTGTTATATTTGCAGCACCGTTGGGGAGATACCAAAGTGGCCAACTGGGGCGGACTGTAACTCCGCTGTCTTTCGACTTCGTAGGTTCGAATCCTGCTCTCCCCACTACTTAAGTAATAATGATTATTTAAGTCATATTATGAAAACAATGCCGGATAGAGCATTGTAAAATGAATAGAACGCGGGAGTAGCTCAGTTGATAGAGCATCAGCCTTCCAAGCTGAGGGTCGCGGGTTTGAGCCCCGTCTCCCGCTCAAGGAAAACCATCCAATTTAATTTGGGTGGTTTTTTTGCATTTAGACCACTGATAAAACGCTTAAGTCTATAGGTATCAAAAAAGCCTTACAATCTTTCAGCCATAAGATTGTAAGGCTCATATACCAATAACCAATTAATACATCTTTTAAAGCCTCCTACCTTTAGGAAGCTTGCTTTATTATGGCTAAGACACTTTGTTTTTTATGGCAAAAACAAGGCAATCCTACAAAATTTTCGTCAACTGTAGCGGCAGAGGCATCAAAACGATAGCCATCCACTGAGACTATACCCACTACTTCACAACCTTTTGAAGCGATCACATTATAAATCGTTCCCATGCCATCTACAAATGTATCGGCATATGCTTCGGCATCACCTAAACCAAACAGGACTACTTTTTTCCTTCTAAATTAGCGGCCGCCAGAACTGAAATAAATCCTTCCCAATCGTCTTGTAAATCTCCAAGGCCCCAGGGGCTGGTGCCGAGAAATAAAAAGTCATAATTATCAATATCAGCACCCATTTTTATTCCTATTTCCCGGGTCGTAAGGTAACATGGCTTATAAGGAGTATTGTTATTGCCGGATAATAAAGTCTGTAGTTCTTCCAACTCTTTGCTATTTAATAGCATCGATGCATTACGATGCCCAATGGGAACAATGATTTTACGTTTCGATTTCATGCGGGCATTCCTCTGCTCATAATAATCTCCATCCATTCTTAAGAAACAGGTGCAAAAGTATTTGTATTCTTGTTCATCAAATGAAAAGAAAATATTTTGAAACTCTACATGGACTTTTTCACAGCTTGGACAAGTAAATACACAACCATTAGCTGATTGATTGATTACGTTTTTCTTCATAGATATCATTATTTCACACGAAGATCACGATTTGAATACCGTCAATCAATCACTATTTATGAGGAAATTAGTTATATAGTAATTCCGCGGTGCGCACTTTGGTTGGCAGGATACTCTATGATGGATTTCATTAAATAATTGAAAAGTACTATAAAATACAATTTACACCACTAGTCTTAATTAATTTAATAAAATAGACACTAATCCCGATAGAATTCGGGATGATGATTCAGGTGACAATTAAAAAGATACATCATGACAATTATCGGGATCTGCGTCAAAATACATTTGTTATACGATAGGCTCTGTGACCGTTTCCTTTTCCTGAACTTTGCGCTCTCCGTGTAACATTTTTCACTCTAAAAACACTCAAATACAGTCAGGTTATTCCGACACAATTTCTATGTATGAGATACAGAAGTTTCATATTATAGTAAAAAAAATGAACTGAAGTAAAAAGAAAAATGCTCTTCTATGGTTGTATAGAAAGGCATTTTTAAATTGTCGCGCTAAGATTAAAGATAATGATCCTTGTACATCATTATTATTCCTTAACCTCGATTTTCAGTTTTAATATTTTATTCTGAAAGAATAAATCCGGTCACCTTATAAGGAGGATTGGTGATCAGGAAATCCTTGTAAAAAATTCCATCAATTTCAATCCTGTTCTTACTGATCACTTTAATGGTTCCGGTTAATCCCCACAAGTTTTCATCGGTGCCGTCACCATCCATATCAACAACGATTTGAGGCGCTATTTCACTTTTATCAAGCGTTAAATCAAACGTTTTGCCTGCCTCAAACAAGCCATCGGTGATAATCACCCGGAAAACAAAATTGTCATTGGCCGCTTCGATGGTTCTAACACCAATCACTGCTCCGTTTATCACCGAACTACCTTCATACTTGGTGCCATCCAGACTAATACTAAAGTCTCCTTTATTAATAATTTCGTCGGCCGAATCATCCTTGCTGCATGAAGAAACTGTAAATACGAACAGAACACTCAGAAGAATCATTGCTACTTGCTTCATAATTTTAAGTTTAAATTAGTGATTGTTTTCCTTTGTCAAGCCCCGGTTTACTTTTTGCTTTAATGGCGATTTGACAAGTCAAAGTTATATAAGCTCTCATGACTTTCCGGTTCAAATTTGAAAGCGCTGCTGTTGACTAATTATTCGTGAGATATTAGGAAGAAAGTGTCTGGAAAAGTTGGAATGACGAAGGCGGCTGTTCAAAACGAATGCCTTCCGGTACACGTTGCCATAAAATAACAATTAAACAGACATATGCAACTATACACGCCTGTTATTAAACACCCTATGGATTCTGGACATTAATTCAAAGAGGTGTTAATTTTAGTTTGCTATTGGATTCGTATTAGGATGAACTAAAATCAAATAAAGATGAATAATCCTGAAGTTTTTGCGTCGTTAAAAGTAAACATAGAAGCCATCCCAACCGCCGACGCACAATCTCCGGCTATTCCCATGAATGTATTCAATCAGGATGCCGAAAACCTGTACTATTGGGCGCTGGATGATAAGGATCAACTGATGGCACGTGGCTTAACCGAAAATTGGTTAGACGATTTAATGCCGCGCGTACAGGCATCGCGGCATGCACAGGGTATGTGGTTTAAAGAGCGGCACGCTAAACAGGATGCCGAACGTGAATGGAAAGAAAAATCACCAACTGGTTACCACTTACGTGATCAATTACTCGCTGAATTTGAGTTTGCCTTCTATCAGCAACCCTCACTTCTTTCCAGGCTCGATGAAGCAAGAAAAGGAAATTCTCATTCGGATATGATCCAGGATTTGACCGATCTGGCGCTATTGGGTAAAGACCATATTCCATTATTGGAAGCCACACATTTTGATCTGCTCTTACTCGATCAAGCCATTGTATTATCAGATGAATTGGCCCGTATTCTGGCCATTGCCAACGGTGAAAAAGCCGAAGATGGATCGGCCCGCATATTACGCGATAAGGCCTACACCTACCTCAAGGAGGCGGTGGACGAAATCAGAAGAGTGGGGAAATTTGTGTTTCGCAGAGATTCGGAACGCCTGACAGGCTATCAAATACAGTATTACAAAGATCACCGGTAAAGAGATTAATACATACAATCAGGAAGTCGCCATAGTTAAGTTCAATTAGTTTTACATTCAGAAGGTCTGCCCATGCAGGCCTTTTGTTTTGCTAAGCGTTCTGCTTTCATGCAAAGAGAGGTGCTTGCTTTGCAAAGAGTTGTCTCCCATCTGCAATGACACCTCAATAGCCTGCAAAGAGTGGTCATCTTCTTGCAATGACTGCCTCATTTGGCTGTAAAGGGTAGTCATACCGGTGCAATGACGGGTCATTTGATTGCAAATTATGGGGTCTTGGGCTGCAAAGACGAGTCAATGAGTTGCAAAGAAGAGTTTTTATGCTGCAATGAGATATTAATTTTCAGCTTTGATAATCACTTGACGAACGATACTGAAGTCCTGATAAACAATCTATGCAATTAATCAAATGGTCGTATTCTATTTGGCGATTGATTTATATTAAAATAAGGTATTTGGCAGTCGGTTATTATATACTACTAAGGTTTGCCTTAAAAAAATAAGGTCTTTTAATTATCATTTAAACCTTAGTAGATGAGATCACAGAAAGCCTGCATAACCTTATTATGCAATTTTAATTTTCTTTATTAAATTTAAAAGGCTCTGTGACCCTTTCCTTTTCCTGAACTTTGCGCTCTCCGTGTAACTAAAATATCAACAATCATATAACAATGACGCTAAGAGATAAAAAAGCCAAAACCTCCCAAAGAAATTTCGACTATTCAATACTTTTCCAGCTAAAGCCTATTTATTCTTCAGCAAATCTTCGGTCTTAATAATACCTCTCTCGGTAATAATCCCGGCAATGTATTTAGCCGGCGTTACATCAAAGGCCGGGTTTAAACCTTCTGAATCCGGTGAAGCCATACGGATTTTACGAATTACCCCTTCTTCATCCGGGCCTTCGTGGTATAATAATTCATCATCCGATCGCTCTTCAATGTTAAATACATTTCCCGATGGACTATCGAAATCAATGGTGCTAAAGGGAGCAGCGATGTAAAAGGGAATACCAAACTCCTTTGCCAGGATGGCTTTCTCCAGCGTACCAATTTTATTGGCCGTATCACCATTGGCAGCAATGCGATCGGCTCCCGTGATGACGATGTCTATCTCCCCTTTCTGCATGTAAAAAGCAGCGGCATTATCGGCAATAATCTTGTGACGAATACCAGCTTGTTGTAACTCCCAGGCGGTTAAACGGGCACCCTGTCCACGTGGACGCGTTTCATCTACAAAAACGAAGGGATCTTTGCCGGCTTCATCCGCCTTATAGATGGGTGACAGCGCTGTTCCATAATCCACAAACGCCAGCCACCCGGCATTGCAATGGGTCAACACCCGGCATTTATCTTTGAGCAGCTCATTCCCATACTCCCCTATCTTCTGACTATCCGATTCATCATCGGCAGCCACCTGGTAAGCCATCTCAATAGCTTTATCAACCGATTCCTGACCACTAGTATACACTTTGTTGGTAGCGTAAAACAGATTTACCGCAGTCGGCCGGGTTGCTTCTATTAATTCACGCGCAGCTTCAACATAATTGCCATCTTCAGATTCCCTGGCTTCCACAAATGCTTGCGCCATGGCAAAACCCGCCGTAGCACCAATGGCTCCTGCTCCTCTAACCAACATATTTTTAATGGCTTTAGCTGTATCACTATGATGTTTTAGTTCAATAATCTCAAACGAAAACGGTAGTTTGGTTTGATCAATCATACAAACTGTATTTCTGTCAGAATCAAACCAGACTGTTTTATAATGCTTTCCAGATACTTTCATTCCAATTTATTTAATATTTACATCACAAATTTAAAATGCCTCTTTACATTACCGAAGCGTTTTTGTAAATTAATTGAAAATTATTGAACCCAAAACGCTTATATTATGAGAAAAAGAGTAAAATATCTTGTATGGTTGATGGCTGTTCTTCTTCTTGTAGGATGTCAACAGAAACCTAAAGTTGGATTTCTGATGGATACATTGACTATTGAAAGATGGAAAAAAGATAAAGCACTGTTTGAAGAAAAAGTGCATGAATTAGGAGGTATTCCATTTGTTGAAGTAGCTGATTCGGATCCTGACATGCAACTCAAACAAGCACAAAAACTCATCGATGAAGGCATCGAAGTGTTAGTGATTATCCCCGTTGATCTACAAAAAGCAGGTGAAATAGTCAAATTGGCCCACCGCAATTACATTCCGGTAATTTCTTACGACCGACTGATTAAAGACTGTATGCTCGATTATTACATCGCTACAGATAATATTCACATCGGAGAGCTACAGGCAGATTATCTGACGAAAATCAAACCCAAAGGCAAGTATGCCCTGATTGGCGGGGCCACAACAGATAACAATGCTTATCTGCTCCATTTGGGCTGGATGAATGTGCTGCAACCCTTTATTGAAAAAGGTGATATTGAAATCGTAGTGAATGAGTTTTCGCGTTATTGGTTACCCGATGAAGCCTACCAAATACTGACTGCTTATATGAGTGAGAATTCGGATATAGATGCCATTATCTGTGGTAATGATGCCCTTGCTTCCGGAGCCATCATGGCATTGCGTGAATATGAGAAGGATGGACGTGTGTTAGTGGCCGGTCAGGATGCCGATATTCAGGCCGTGCGGAATATTGTATCAGGTTCTCAAACCATTACCATTTATAAACCCATCGAATCGCTGGCTTTTGCAGCCGCCAATGCGGCCATAAAGATATCTGATGGCGAAGCGCCCTCTAACATGAATATCACGGTTAATAACGGGAAACGCCTGGTACCGGCGATCTTATTGCAAGCTCAGGTGGTGAACCGGCAAAACATTAAGATGACTGTTATCTCAGAAGGCTACCTGGGCGAAAAGGAGATATACAACTAAAAATATTACATCAGAGTCTTGAATGAAAAGCCGGATCATCCCACCAGTAGATGATTTGGCTTTTTTTCGTGACTGCCCTTTCATTTTTGAGAATGGTTTCTCTATTTTTGAGCAAAATCACGCAATCATGTCTCAACTTAAGATATACCGTGCTTCGGCCGGATCAGGTAAGACCTATACGTTATCAGGCGAATTCATTAAACTGTTATTTCAGGATCCTCAAAGCTATAAAGCCATTTTGGCTGTTACCTTTACCAATAAGGCTACCGGTGAAATGAAAAACAGAATTTTAGAGAACTTGCACGCCCTGGCTACAGCTCCCAATCCGGATTTTCTGCAGGAACTGATTGAATGTACCGGCAAAAAGGAAGCCGCGATTCGCAAGTTGGCTAAAACTCTCTTAATTAACATTCTCAACGACTTTTCGAAATTCTCCATCAACACCATTGATAGCTTCTTTCAAAAAGTGATTCGGGCCTTTGCTTTTGAAGCCGGCCTTCCGGCCGGATTTAAAGTGGAACTGGATACTGATCGTGTGTTAAACCGTGCCGTGGATGATTTGATGCGTGAAATTGAATTGCGTGGCAATGAAGACTTAAAAGAATGGCTCATTAAGCACACCCTTTCCAAGATAGAAGAAGGACGCGACTGGAATATTGTGAATGAATTGACATCGCTGGGACGAGAAGTTTTTAAAGAAGAGTTTCAGAGTTTACGTCCGGAAGTACTCGAGAAACTGAAGGATAAAAAACTGCTGGAGAAATACCGCCAGAAACTCTTCAAGCTGGTGAAGCAATTTGAAGACACCATTCAGAATGAAGCCCAACGCGGCCTCGAACTCATGCAAAAACACCATGTTTCGTGGGAAATTCTGAAGGGCAAAAGCCGATCACCACTCAAGAAGTTTGAAAAACTAAAAACCATTAAAAAAAGTGCGGATATCCACGAAGTAATGGTGCTCGCCAACCTGATTGATAATCCGGATGATTGTTTACGGAAGGATTACACCGAATCGGAAAAAGCAATGCTTTTAACCTGTTACAGCGACGGATTAAACGAGGTATTAGTTAAGCTTATAACGACCTATACCAACGATAAAACGACGTATTTTACGGCGAAAGCAATTTTAAGTAATCTGAATGCATTGGGCATTACCACTGACATTGCCCTTAAGGTGAGGGAGATTGCCTTGAATGAAAACTTGTTCCTCTTAGCCGATGCTAACCGTTTGTTGTACCGCATTATCGATGAAAATGAAGCGCCTTTTATCTACGAGAAAATTGGAAGCCGCTTTAACCATTATATGATTGATGAGTTTCAGGATACTTCTAAACTTCAATGGGATAATTTCAGGCCACTGATTTTAAATAGTATCAGTGAGAATAATACCGCTTTGCTGGTGGGCGATGTGAAACAATCCATTTACCGGTGGCGAAACTCTGATTGGAAACTATTGAGTGAACAGGTACATCGCGACTTCTCTCTTTATGGTACTGATGATCGCACATTGGATACGAACTGGCGTAGCTTTGAAAATGTGATCACTTTTAACAATATTGTCTTTAAAGGTGCTGCAGCAGCACTCCAAACAGAATTTATTGCTTCATCGGAGGCAAATAACCCCACCCAGGACATTCCTGAAGGTCTGCGATCGCGTATTGTAAACGCATATAGTGATACGATACAAAAAGTAGCCGGCAAATCAGTGGGTACAGGTGGATATGTGCATGTCGGACTTCTGGAAGGTGAGAATAAAGCTGATTTTATGGCCAAAGCCACTGAAGAAGCCGTTCATCAGATCGAAAAATTACTGGCTGCCGGTTATGCCTATCAGGATATATGCGTGTTGGTTCGGCGTAAGTCAGAAGGACAACAAATAACCGAAGCTTTATTATCAGGCATCTATTCAGAAACGGGTCAAAAACATCCTGTTATATCTAATGAAACCTTGCTGCTGGGAAATTCTCCTGCGGTTAACCTGGTGCTTCAGCAGATTAAATTCATTCAGGATCCGGAAAATGAAGTCCACAAAGCGTATATCAAACTCTATGCTCAGTTTTACGAAAACACAGAGTCCTTTAAACAAGCTAATTGTGAAACCACTTCGTTACTGGAAGCGGATACCTCTGATGAGTTTGTAAGATTAAGGGAGCAGTTGTTAGAATTGAAAGGGCAACCGCTTTTTGAGATGACCGAAGCCTTGGTACGAGCCCTACCGGATGAATTGTACAGTCACCAGTTTGTATTCCTGCAAGGCCTTTTGGATGCTGTACGTGACTACTCCGCCAATCAATCAGTAAATATTCACGATTTTATTGAGTGGTGGGATGATAAGGGCCAAACCACTTCCATCTCAGTTCCTGAAGGGCAGAATGCCGTTAATGTGATGACCATTCATAAATCCAAAGGATTGGAGTTTAAAGCCGTAATTGTCCCCTATTGCAATTGGCCACTGGATGAGAAGGGACATACCAGCATGATATGGTGTCATCCCCAAACAGAACCTTTTAATGAGTTGGATTTGATCCCCGTTAATTATAGTCAGCAATTATTACATACTGTTTTTGTGGAAGAATATTTGGATGAACGCTTGCATCAGTTTGTTGATAATCTCAACTTGCTTTATGTGGCCTTTACCAGGGCCCGGGAAAGCTTGGTTGTGCTGGGTGAGACACCAGCTAAGAATGGGAATCTAAAAAATGTATCCCATCTCTTATTTCACCTGTTGAGCCAAATTCACAAATATATACCGGAAAGCGAAAAGCATCGCGGAGAAGAGTTCTCCAATGGCTGGGATAATGATGAGCTAAGCTATACTTTTGGAAAAATCGTCGCTCAATCCTCTGAAAATGCAAATCCCGACTCATCCGGCGACATTACTTTTTTTAAGACGACAGATCCGGGCGAACGGGTTAAGATTCATCCGGAGAGTGAAGCCATGTGTTCGCCTGAAGCAATGAAACACATCAAACATGGTAAGTTGATGCACCATTTGTTTGAATTAATAAAATATACAGACGATGTAGATGCTGCCATTACCCAATTGGTTTTAAATGGACAGTTAAAAACAAAAGAGAAAGAGGAAGTAGCTGTGTTTGTGAATCAACTTATTAACAGACCCGATGTGAGGGAGTGGTTTGATGCCTCCAATCAAGTGATTAATGAAGGTAATATTTTGCTTCGAACAGGTTCCTATCGGCCCGACCGCGTGATTATCAATCAATCTAAAACCATCGTGGTGGATTATAAGTTTGGCGAGCTCCGCAACGAAAAACACCATGAACAAGTAAGGATTTACATGGGATTACTCCATCAAATGGGTTATAAAAATATTGAAGGATACTTATGGTATTTAGGCGAGAATGAAAGTATTGAACGGGTACAATCCCAACC
>JAEINY010000049.1 GCA_016342595.1 Marinilabiliaceae bacterium | reverse complement strand
TTTGGGAAAACCAGGTCACCGAATAAGTCACCTGCTAACATACATTTTTATGCATTTATTTGCTTTTGGGAGGAAACAAAAAAGTCCGTAAAACGCTTGTTTTACGGGCTTTTGCAGTGTTTTTCACTTTGTTAATGCGGAGAGAGAGGAAAACGAACCATGGCTCTAATCCTCCTATACTCAATACTTTATTTACTCCACCCTGTAAGTCCACCGCTAAGTCCACCCAAGGTTCAGTTCCTAAAGGGGTGTTTTTGACTCGTTTTTGACGAACTTTTGCACTACTAAGATAACGTATTTTTTTTGAAAAGAAAATAGGTGAATTTTAGTCTAAGATATCAAGGTATTACCGACAATATTGATCAATATAAACACAATGGTAGGTTGGGATGCAACTTATTCTAACGCGAGCTTATTCTTTTACTGTTTTAATTCGCTTTCTAAACTCTTTGCTTTCAATCTCAATAATATAGGGACCTGAATTAAATGAAGAAATGTCAAAATTGTAATTTTCATTAACCCATAAACCCTTTATCTTATCCGTTTTCAATACCTGCCCCTGGTAATCAATCAGCTTAATCGTATAATCACCTGGTGAATCTACTGAGGTAATAATAAACAAAGTACCTTCTGTTGGGTTGGGATAAATACTTATTTCATCAGACACTTTAATCTTATCAACCGTAGTGGTTGATACCTCATTATAGAAAACATAAACCCAACAATCATCTGTTACGGTTATCCAGGTTGGATTTTCGTACACAATGTTAGACCAGTTTATCCGCCAATGGGAAAACTCATATCCATTTTCATCACAAGGCGTAGCTTCCAGTCTAACTCTCTCCCCGTATTGGTAATAACCTTGTCCATTCTGGGCACAAATATCTGCTCCTGGGGGGGCAGATTCGAATTCAACTAAAAATTCTGTTACAGGTTGAGTGACATAAATATCCTGAAAAGGCACACCACCATCACCAGAAACTTTAACTACTGAAGTTCGTTCATCTGATGTTATGTTAGGATTTATAACTTCAATTCTAATGGTTCCATCACCACTTCCCTCCATAGGTTCTATCGATAACCATTCAGCACCATGTTGCACTGACCAATCCACATTTGATTCTATATCTATTCTTCTTGAACCTGGTACCGTCCATATAGTAATATCAGTTTCCGATACATTTATGATTTTATTTCCATTCTGTGTAACTGCAACTGTTCTCGGTAAATCAATTCCATCTCCTGTAAAAGTAAGCGTGCCAATACGTGGATTTGCAGATGTATTACTATTAAGCGTTTCTAAACGAATATCCCTACTTCCGGATCCATTCAGGTAATCTACAGTTAACCATGAAGCATTGCTTATCACGTTCCATGAAGTATTCGATTCGACAGTTATATAAGTACAACACTCATAATCATATGGTATAGTAGTTCTCTGAGGTGATGCATCAAGGTAAGGAGCCGCTTCCTGAGTAACAGTTAGTTCTTTGGAGGTAAGACCTTCTGCAGAAATCGTTAAAGTTGCATGACGCGGATTTGCAGATGTATTACTATTAAGCGTTTCTAAACGAATATCCCGACTTTCGGATCCATTTAGGTAATCTACAGTTAACCATGAAGCATTGCTTATCACGTTCCATGAAGTATTAGATTCAACAGTTATGTAAGTACAACACTCATAATCATATGGTATAGTAGTTCTCTGAGGTGATGCATCAAGGTATGGAGCGGCTTCCTGAATAACTGTGACTGTTTGAGGAGAAACTCCCATGCCTGATATAGAGATGCTTGCAGAGCGTTCTTCAGTATCTGAGTTTTCATCATATGATACGGACAATGTAGTTGCATTAGTCTTTACCGTTGTCAGCCAATCTGAACTTTCACTTACAGACCATTCAACATTTGATGAAACGTTGAATGTTGTCATACCTAGTGACGAACCTACTGACCTTGACGAAGGGGTTACATTCAAATAAAGAGATGATACAACTTCAAATGATTCATATATAGTGGCATAGCCTGGTGAGTTGTCATTGTCAATACCAGTTACAACAACGGCGTGTCCTCCGACATCAAAAGGTCCGGTAATTGCATAATAATTCCCATTCAATACAACTTGTAATTCATCAATGTAGAAATTAATCTGATTTATACCACTTGGGTCGCTTGCATTACAACTAATTCGAATTTGCTCATTATCTTGTATTACTCCATCATTATTACCATTATATTCCGTTATTTGAATATTACTAATGATTGGTCCTGTTGTGTCAGAATCTTTAACAGTTAGCACTTTCCTATCTGTTTCATTCATATTGCCAGATGAATCAAAGATTTTAGCCCAATACTGAATTGCTGTACCTTCCGTATATTGTCCAATATTATAGCTTATATAATGAGAACTAGAAAAGATATTATCCCATTCAGTTTGATGTTCAGTACCGTCATTCCAATAAAGTATAACCTTTTTAATATAGGTATTATCTGTTGAATTAATATTGATAATAATGTCTGAATCCTCATATGAATTTTCATCAGATACAGAAGTATTTAATTGAGGCTGAACATTTGGAGATTCAAGAATTTTAAATTTCTCACTATAAAGTAAATCCCAATTGCCCCAAGGATCTTGTTCATATTTCCTTATTTCCCAATCTCCACACTTATTTTCAGCATTAAAACCATTGATATTAATCCAAGACCATTGCATATGATCTGGATAGTAATAACCTTGACCTGGATCTGATAAACTATAGTCATCAGTATAATACATAGTTCCATTAGGTTCATACCATTCAGTTCTGACAACAACAGATTCACTCACATCTGTATATCTACTCCAGGTATAAACTCTTGTGTCATTTTGATAAAAAGTGTTTGTTTCACCTGAAGGATTATCACTGACAATATTTTTACATAGCACGTGTTCTTTGAAATCATAACTAATTATGTAATATTGAGATTCCATAAATTCATAAGAACCACCTTCTTCACGGGCGAAAATATTTACACTATGTCTTCCTTCTCTATCAGATTGTTGGTGTCCACTTATGTAATAGCCACTCCATAATTTCCACCAATACCAATAATCATATCCGGAATCTGCTGGATCATCCGTCCACGAACTATATGTGTTGTCAAGATTAGTACCATCTGGAGTATCCCATTCCCATCTAATACGAACTGGGGTATATAAGTTAGTCATATGAGTCCAACAATAGGCAATTTCATCATCTGATCTAAAATAATGTGTTTCATTTATAGGATCATACGGGTCTGAGCTTTCAACATCCTGACACATTGCTGATCTATAAAAGTTAAAGTTATCCCCATTTCCTTCATTCATTACACTCAGATATGCTTGATTTGTTGCCTCTAGAGTACCATCAGTAATCCAAACTGTTACATATCCAGAGTTCTCCGGTGCATATATGTCACGTGAAAATGAGCCGTTATTTATACTTGCAGTCCATGTGTTATCGCCTGCTGATATTTCAACTAATCCTGTGACATTTGTACCTAAATCGTACAAAGCTGTTCCTGAAACTGTAACCGAAGAATTTGGTTCCACACCGGAACTAGGGGTCAGCTGAACTGAACTTACTATATAGGATGGCTGTGGAGCCCTATTATCAATTGTAATAGGGTTATCTATTACATCCCATTCAGAAGTGTTTTGTCCCCAATTATCCACAGAACGAGCCCTTATCCATACATTTTCTGCATATTCAATGCTGCTAATCGAATTGAAATTGTGATTAAAACTAGTAATATCATGACTTGTATTGTAAAGCGAAGGAATATCAATCCAATTTATACCATTTGTAGAATATTGAAAATCAATCCACCAAATACCACTTTCGTCTGTTGCAGAAATATTTAATGGTATAGTTCCACTATAAGTTCCTCCTGAATTAGGTGAGTTAAATGTTAACGTAGGATTTATATTATCTTCTCCATCAGGATAAATTTTCCATATAATCATGTCTCCATTATCTGGCATGTCGAAGTTTATCTCAAAGTCATCTGACCACACAGCACCATTCCCATTTTGATTGGGGTGAACAACAATTAAGCGAACATCAGGACTTTCTTCTTCAACATAACCTACTAAAGTCATCGCATGACCAATTAAGCTAAGCTGATTACCATCTCCATCTTCATAATCCCCAAATATTCCTACAACCATTGGACGATAGTCATTAATATTATTCTTAATTGTAGACCACCACACAATATTATCCCTATTAAAAGAGAAGTCTAAATTATTTCGATATGTAGAAGAATTACAGAATTCCTCCATTCCCGGCAACATATTACTAACTAGAGTCCAATCTGTTGCATTCCATTTCATTGCTACCATTAAATCCCTAACAATATCATCAACACCTTCAAAATTGTCATTAAAATCATCATTACCCCAATCAATTAGATTTGGGTATAAATCATCCCAGTAGCCAAGTACTTGAGCTGTGGAAACTTCTGAACAAACCGAATTTGACCATTCATCTTGGTTGTAATATGGAACTCCATCTATATATCCTTGTTCAATAATCGCTCCTAATACAAGATTGTCAGTGCTATTAATAGAACTTGATTTTAGTTTTTGAGTATCGTCAACACTTTTCAGGAATTTATCCCATTCTGAGCGAAACTTACTTTTTTGATTTATCTTACTAAACTTCTTAATAATATTTCTTTTTCTATGTATGTTGGACTTATTGATAGGATTATTTTCATTAAATAATATTATATCATTTCCTTTTTTATATGATGGAAATGCATTAATCGCATTTAATAAGTACCTTCTATTATAATTAACACTTTGATTTTTCCATACATTATTAATATTATTTTTTAACTTTTCATTTTGGATATAAAATTGATGTACCCCTCCATGTCTTAATAGAAGTATTGGCAAATCATCATTAGCAGAAATAACTACCGTCCCATATCTACTTATGATTTTATCTTTTAATGATTTATGCGAAATAGTTGTTTTGCATATATGGTCTTTATTGCTCTGTACCAATAATTGTGATAAATCTGAACTAAATTGCTCAAAATCATTCTTTATGGGGGAAATATCAAGAGTGAATATGTAAGCTTTTGGCAATTCTGTAATTGGATCGTAAAACAAATTGTAGTCAATTATTGAAACGTTCTCCCATTTTTGATTGCCATAAAACAAAGCTGCTTTTTGGGCTGTTAAGGTGTCAATTACTTCTCCTTTAACATTAATCACACAAGAAAATAAAATAAGTAGAATATAAATCTTTTTCATAATTACCTATTTAGATTGATTGAATACAAACTAAATCCTCCTAAGGCTGATTTATAAAAATCCAACAAGATCATTGAATCTGTATCAATATCATCAATAGGTATAGAATAACTATCGTTTAATCCAGGTGGTAAAACACTTTCTCTTTTTACAACAAACTTACTAAGTGAATTATCAAAAATGCTAACTGAAATATTCACTTTAGAACTGCTTTCATAAGAAATTTCAATTTGTTTAGTTTCCTTTGATTTAAAAGATGTCCCAAAATGTAGCGTTTTTATAGTATCACTAACATTCAAAAAGTAAACAAGACTATCTTTTGTTGCAAGTAAATTAATATCCTTGCTAGCATGCCAATTAATAGGTAAATTGGGATTTTTATTACTTGGTGTAAATGACATTATTTTATGACTACCAGCCTGTATTGAAGCTAAAACCGCCTGACCAGTTCGGCTTGCTATACTGTCATTATGTAGATTTTTTAAACTTTGGATCAATTTATAATTGGGTATAGATGATTTGTTTACTTCCATTTTTGCAGTTGAACCACCCATTATTTTTTCTTGTGAATACAATGTGTGACAAATAAAAAATGAAAGCAATAAGAATGTAAATGTTTTCATAGCAACTCGAAATCTAAATTAATGTTGCAATTACGTGTAGATAGTACCCTATTTCAAGACTCTAAATGGTTCCTTTTGATAAAATCACTTAAAACTTAGATTAATATGCTCAAATAAAGTATTAAAACACGAACGTACAAACAAAAAATATCTAATCTAAATAAAGTTAAAAGGGTAATTTGCAAATTATATATCTGCATTGCTGCTATGTACATTACAAAAATTCCTGGCTAAAAATCAAATAGCTGGGAGTTATTAGTTCTATGAGCTCTAAAATTTGGCTGTATCCAACAATATGCAAAGAAAGTTTTCAACAGTTTTTTCTGCTATTTATTACTGGTTTTTTCCATCAAATGTATGGCAATTTGTATGTCAAACGACATTCTTGCTTACCCTATAAATAAACTTAACACACAATATAGCATTAACTTATGAAGGTGTGTTGGAAATTTAACTGTCTTCACTTATACAAATGATATGATAAAGTTTTACAATGGTGCGAAAAAACTTCAAATAAGCTGAAAATTTGAGTGTAATGCATAGTAAAAACCAATATTTCAAGGTCTCAATCCAGAATTCTCTAGAATAGTGCTTTATTATATGATTACAATTCCGAATTGTTGGAAACAAGTAGAGTTTAGTTGGGAAAAGTATCGGAATAATAGAAAAAAAGTACGATAAAGAAGGGAAAAGTACGTTTTTGTAGGAAAAAGTACATTTTTCTTAAATGTTCATAGGGTGTAATGGTGTGAAAAAGGCTGTGTTAGCGTTAGGAAGGCATAATAATGCTGAATAAATAAGGGTTTTTCAGAAAAAGGAAAGGGCCACGCCAAATATTTTTGCTTTCATCAAGATTTTCTATGGTATCATCTTATTTGCATTCAGGGCAAATTTAAATTGGTAAAATATCTACTTATAATGTGTTAGAGATAAGTAGTGATATATGAATATTAGGAGTGAAAGTTGAGCTGGAAATTCAGGGTCGTAATTCCACAAATACTAATGGCGAAGTTTCCTTTGCTTATATTAATAATGGACTTATTGCTATTGTATGTCAGATTCAAATCTAGGTAGATAATTGTGGTGAAATACCTATCAGTGGTGCCAATTTTTAGACGAGACAATGAAATTTCAGAATATTCATATTTTTAAATAGTATTTTTTTATTGATTTGGTTTGATGTATTTTAGCTTTCCAAAATTGATAATTATGGACTATATTTTGGAATACTTTGATTCGTTTTTTGAAGATGTTTCAATGGAGTTTACAAGTAAACTAAGGGAATGTGATATATCTTCAGAAATAGTAGAACAGAGAAAAGTCGTTCAAAAGGAGCTGAGAGACCAATATTATGGATTGTGCGACGAAAATTCAGATAAAAGATTAAAAAGGTATACTATTAGAATTGTAAATTCTTTCATCGGAATTAAAGATAAAATTGATGATATCGAGTTTGGCTTAGTGGCTCATTATCCAACTAATCAAAATGATTATAAATTGCTGTGCAATTACTATTCTGCAGTTAATCAGATTTTTGTGTTAGTTAATATGTTGAATCAAGAATTTGGCATTAATACTAATCTAGAGGATAAATACGAGACGTATGAGTTGGAAGAAAAGTCTGAACATACTTTCCGGCAAGATTATAAGGAAATAGTAAGATGCCTGAAGAATAATGCAGACTTGCCGACTGAAATTGTACAAAAATATGAATTACAAGGAAGAAATGAGCAACGCTTACAAGATCTCAAAGAGTTAATCTTAACCCTAGAGATGGATTGGGATTCTCAATATAAGGAGCTAGAGTTACAACCAGAGGTATCGTTCAAGATGAAATATATTAATCCTCTTGCAAAATTTGAACCTAAAAACAGTGGTCAAAAAGTAGAGTTTAATAAAACTGTGATTGAGTTTGTGCAGACAGAATTATCAAAAATTGAAAGTATAAAAGAACGTGAAGAGTTTATTATTTCTTTTTATATCCATACTGGGTATTGTAAGGAGCTGGTCTGTGAATATGTTGAAACGAAATTATCAGCAATCTTAAACACCAATTCAGAAAATACTATTGAAGAGATTAAAGAATTGTATATTTGGATTGAGCAAAGAACTAGTTTTCCAAAATTCCAGGAGTTTTGCATCGAAAAGTATGGCTATAAGAATACATTAAGTGTCGAAATAGGCAAAATATTTCAGCAATACAAGGAATTCATTGATAGTGGTGATAATGAAGATGTCAAATTAGAGAATATAGTTTTAGAGCAAATCATTTATAAGGGTAGTAGAGAGAGTTTGAGTTTATTTCATGTAGCGCAGAAATATGTCGGATTGGTTTATGATGGTGAGAATCAAAGAGCGGCTTCAAGAGTATTGAGCAAAGCATATAGGACAGATTTAAAACCCTTTTCAGAAAGAATGATATATGATAATTTTAACGCTAATTTCAGAAAGAATGACGAGGATAATATTTCATTTTTAATTGCAAAATTACAAGAGATGATTGCATATTTAAAAATGTTACGAAAAAATAATGGTGTGTAATTGGCTGTACATCAGATTTGTAAACAAAACCGTTAACGCACGTTAACGGTTTTTTTTTGCGCTAAAAAACTCACATTTGCTTTCACATTCATCAAGGCGCCGAGATGGATAGTGTTTAACACTTAAATCTCAACGAAGATGAGCAAAACAGTTTTAATTGTAGATGAGTACCTCTACGGTAAGTTAATTGGTAAGATTGATCGGCTAAACGAGAAAATCGATAAAATAATTTTGGCTGAGAAACAGTCAGGATTAAAAAACAAATGGTATGTAACCGATGAAGTTTGCAGTATTCTTAATATTAGCAAGCGTACCTTACAGAAAATGCGTGATAGTGGAGCTATTGAATTTACCAAAACAGGTAAAAAATGCTACTACAAAGCATCTAGTGTTGAAGCGTTTTTGGAAAACCATTCCTCCTAATCATTAACTAACCTTATTAGCGCCCATTCTTGTTAAGGGCGCTGAAATTCTTAAAAATTTTTAGCATGACAAAAATATCTGATTCTAATCAGACAGCCAGTGGTGTGTCAAATCGGAATTTAAGTACTTCATCAAATAGCATAGAAAACCAATGTAGCGTTTTCCCTATAGGTGAGATTATTCAAGTAACAGGGAATAATAAGGTTTCTTTTTCACCCACTAAATTTATTGCTTTTCTTCAGCACAAAGGCATTAGAAAAGTAAAAGTAGGTATTGAATTTGAGCTTGTGTTAGTGTGTGATTATGTTGTTAGTGTAATCACCACATCTGAAGTTAAAGATCTTGTTTTGAGGTCTATTAGAAGCCTAGGTGATGATACGATTACAGACTATGTTCTTAACAAGACAAAATTGTTTTCGATGAAATACCTTGATGCTGTAGAAACTGTTTCATTAAAAATGCATCGCGATACACCAAAAGCATCTTATTTCTATTTTAGGAATGGAGTTGTTAAAGTGACCGCTGATGGTATTGAAGAGGCAATTCCATATATTGATTTTAAGCGTTTAATATGGAAAGAGCATATTCTTGATCGGGAGTATAATCCTGCCATTGATATTGCTGATTCATCACCGGTGTTTGAAAATTTCCTCACTAAACTTAGTAATCACGAAGAAGATCGTTTTTTGCGCATATGCACAGTAATTGGTTTCTGTTTATATGATTACAAAACATCTGCTACCGCTCGAGCAGTAGTAATTAATGACGAACGAATCTCGTCCAGTCCTGATGGTGGCAGTGGAAAGTCACTGATAGTAGATGCTTTATCTAAGATTAGAAAAACTGTTTATTATGATGGGAAGAATTTTGACCCAACAGCGGTTTTTGCCTGGCAAAAGATTAATGAAAGTATTCGTTTAGTTTGCATAGATGATGCAAAACGGGGATTTAATTTTGAAGGGCTATTCTCAATTATAACCTCGGGATTTCGAAACATCCATAAAAAGAAAAAAGACGAAGTTGAATTATCGGTTGAGGATTCTCCAACAATTATTATTACAACCAATAATATTTTGAAAGGTGGTAGTGGTTCTTTCTCGCGAAGACAGCACCAAATAGAGGTAGCACAGTATTTCAATAAAAATCATACCCCGTTAGATGAATACGGGAACCCTTTCTTTAGTGGATGGGATATGCAGGAATGGCAAAAATTTGATGTTTTTATGCTGACCTGTGTTCAAATGTTTCTAAAGCATGGTGTAACAGAATGTAACGAAACCAATGCTCAACAAAAACAGCTTATCAGAAATACCAACCAATCATTTGCTGAGTGGATGGAGGATAATCTGGAATTGATGACTGCACCATTAGGTGTTGGGACTGTCGAAATGAGAGATCGGTACTTAAATGAAACGAATCAAAAAAATATCACACTCTCAGAACGGAAATTCACCGATTATCTTAAAGCATATTGTGAGATTTATCCTTGTAGGTATGAGGCCTTAAAAGGTCGTCCGAGGGGCTTTAGGTTAATCACAACAGAAGAATAGAGATAGCTTTTTTTCTGTATTCACCCGGTAAAGTGGTTAATGTATTCAAATTCAATCCATAAAAGTGGTTTTGTAAGTGGTTTTGCACCAGCTAAACACGGTTAACAATACTGACTTATTACCACTTTAGAGGAATATACATTACTGCGAATACCACTTTAAGAGCTAGTAAATCAAAAAGATAACCGCTTTGCCGGGTTCTATTCCAAAAAACTGAAAGACGAAAAACTAACAAACAAGAATTATGAATTATTCAGAAGCAAAAAACATAGATATCGTTAATTTTTTATCTGAAAAAGGAATACAGCCAGTTAAGGCGAATGGCTATCAATACTTCTTTCTTTCACCATTGAGAAGTGAGTCTCTACCTTCCTTTTCAGTTAATATCAATAAAAATCTTTGGTATGACTTTGGTATTGGTGAAGGTGGGGATATTATTGAATTAGTTCGAAAGATGTTTAATGTTGATTTTCTTGAGGCATTACAGATTTTGTCTGGTAATCAATTTGCCACATTTCAGCAAAAACCCGTGTCACCTAAAAAGAATATAAACAATTTTAGAATCAATAAAACCTATGATGAGATTAAAAGTTATTACCTGATCTCATACTTACATGTTCGATGCATAGACTACCAACTGGTAAAACACTGCAATCATTTGTATGAAGTTGAATATAAAGCTCAATCTGGAAAACTCATTTCTGCGCTGGGTTTTAAAAATGATAAAGGTGGGTATGAAATGAGAAACAAGTTCACTAAACTTTCGACAAGCCCTAAAGCTATTTCAACCATCCCTGGCGATGGAGATGTATTAAATGTTTTTGAAGGTTTTATGGACTATCTCTCTGCATTAACTTATTACCAAACACCCAAACTAAGAGGCACCTCAATTATTCTCAATGGTGTTGGTCAAAAAAGAAGCTTGTTTCAGAGACTATCTAATTTTAAAGAGATAAAACTATTTTTAGATAATGATGCTGCAGGAATGAAACTTAATGATGAAATTCGTGAGAAGTACTCTACTGTGACAAATGTGGCAGCAGCTAAATATCCAAAATTTAAAGATTTCAATGAGTTTCTTATGAGCATAAGTGAATAGCTTGTAAGTTGCTTCTAAGTAACCTGAGATGCTTCGATAAAGAGAAGTAGTTGTGGTAGCTTTGTATTTGTACTATAAATTAATGTAACCAACAATCATCAACCGCCATTACTCAATTGAGAATGGCGTTTTTTCTATTTTTGCGGTTATCGAATGTAAATCTTTGTTAAATGCACTGACATACAGGTATTGGGGTACATTAGAAGATATTTCAGTTATAAAACCCACTAACGTAGTAAGCATAATATTTAAATCATTTGCTATATTTATGCTTCAATAATATCAATGCTTCATGCCCACAAACAAAAACGCCACCATACGCTATCAGGCCCTTGATCGATGCTTTTGCAATCCGGGACGTAAATATTACATTGATGATTTAGTAAAGGCTTGTAACGAAGCGTTGTCAGATATAGATCCCGATACATCCGGTGTCAAGAAGCGGCAAGTATATGCCGATATAAAATTCATGTCTGACTCAAAAGGTTTTGATGCACCCATTGAAACCAAAAGAGATGGTAGAAAAACGTATTACCATTACAGCGATTTAAAATTCTCCATAAATAATCAACCAATCAACGAACAGGAAGCCCAACAACTCAAGGAGTCATTGTTAACGCTTTCGCGTTTCACAGGACTGCCTCAATTTGAATGGATCGAGGACATGAAAGTTAGACTGGAGCACACCTTTAAATTGAAAACCGATGCCCATGTTCTCAGCTTTGAAGAAAATCCTTATCTAACCGGACGAGAGCATATTGGCCAGCTATACGATGCCATAATCAATCAAAAAGCCCTGCAAGTTGAATCCAAATCTTTTAAACACGACCATTCCTTTTACTATAAGATACATCCCTACCATCTCAAACAATACAATAACCGTTGGTTCTTGTTCGCATTGAATGAAGATCGTAAAGAAATAACCAATATCCCTTTGGACCGGATCACCAACATTTCGTCACTACACATCCCTTACATTCCTAATACAACCTACAATTTTGAAGACTATTTTGAGGATATCATTGGAGTAACCATTCCTATCGATCAGGAACCGCAAAAAGTAGTATTGAAAATTGATGCAAAGCTCTGGCCTTACATTGAAACCAAACCTATACATGGTTCTCAAAGAACCAAAGAAGTAAACACTGATTATACAATCATTGAACTTGATCTCTACCTCAATTACGAACTGGAAGCACAAATCCTCTCACGAGGCGAACAGATTGAAGTACTCCAACCTCAAGAGTTGAGAGAAAAGATTCATAAACGGGCCGAAATAATCGTCAATCGCTATCTTTCCGACTAGTGCACAATCACTGCACACATTGCTCATATCTTTACCCTATGTCAAACCAGAAAATTGTAATAAGCCATGGAAATCGTACTAATAGTAATTAACAGTTTCGTCCTTTTAGTATTGCTGTATGTTGCTTTCAGAAAGCCCAAAGAGTCAGGGATAGAAAATCTCATTGAGAATTTCAAGAAAGATATGAGAGATGAGTTTATTGAATCTCGGAAAGAACTCCGACAGGTGAATCAGGAAAACCGTCAGGAGATAAACACCTTGTTTCAAAGCCTTCAAAATACAGTTTTGGATCGAATTAAGGAAAACCTGAACTATCAAAAGGAACAACTTTCCGAATTCTCCGCTTCATTGGATAAATTTAAGACCGAACTGCATAAAACCACTCTGGACGCCCATGAAAGTATCAAAGCTAACCAGGTTGATTTTACAGAAAAAACAACTGTCAAATTGAATGAATTTGGGAACACAATAGTGAAGGAAGGGAAGGAAAATAGGGAAGAGCTGGCTAGTGGATTAAAAGCCTCAAAAGAGGAATTGACTAATACGCTCAATACTTTTAAAGAGAGCTTGCGCCAGAATTTTGAAGATCAGAATAAACAACAACGTACTTCCCATCAATTAGCATTGGAAGGCATTAAGGAGGTGAAAACAGCTGTTGAAAAACAACTGGATTTTATTCGAAAGGATAATGAGAAGCAGCTCAACGAAATGCGCAATACTGTTGATGAGAAATTACAATCAACACTTGAAAAGCGTCTTGGAGAATCCTTTAAACAAGTAAGTGATCGCCTTGAATTAGTGCATAAAGGTTTGGGTGAGATGCAAACCATTGCTACTGGTGTGGGTGATTTGAAAAAGGTACTATCAAACGTGAAAACACGAGGTGTACTGGGGGAGTATCAATTGGGTAATATACTGGAACAAATTCTAACCCCGGATCAATACGCTCAGAACGTAGCTACTAAAAAAGGCAGTCAGGCCAATGTGGAATATGCCATCAAATTGCCGGGAAAAGATAATGATCAGGAGGTTTGGATGCCCATTGATTCAAAGTTTCCTATTGAGAACTACCATATATTGCTGGATGCTTACGACAAAGGTGATCCTGAGCAAATAGCCGCAGCTCAAAAGGCCTTAATCAAAACCATTGAGTTATTTGCAAAAGATATTAGTGGTAAATATATTGATCCGCCTCACACGACCGATTTTGGAATAATGTTTCTACCTGTGGAAAGTCTTTACGCCGAGGTATTGCGTCATCCTGGCTTGTTCGAAACACTACAGAATAAATACAAGATTACAGTCACTGGGCCAACAACTCTCTCTGCGCTTCTCAATAGCTTACAAATGGGTTTTAGAACCCTGGCCGTTCAGAAACGAAGCAGTGAAGTATGGAATGTGTTGAGCGCCGTAAAAACAGAATTTAGTAAATTCTCTGACCAGCTGTCAAAAGTGCACAAGCAGTTACAAACGGCTTCCGGATCCTTAGAAACACTTAAAGGCACCCGGACGAATCAGATTGAGCGTAAATTACGATCCATTGAAACCATGGATAATGAAAAGGCTCATGAAGTGCTTGAAATATCTAGTGATAATGGGCAAAACGAAATTGTGGAATAGTAGTTTTTTCAGTATTGAACAACTATTTTCGCACATCCAAATCAGGCAAGATATATGATGAGTCTTGTTACCTGATACTTAAAAATTGATACTTATACACACATGATAACCGGAGAATTAAAATCGCAAGTTGACAAAATATGGGAAGCCTTCTGGACAGGCGGCGTATCCAATCCACTCACTGTTATTGAGCAGTTTACCTTTTTGCTTTTTATTCGCAGACTGGATGAAAAGCAGCGCCTCGACGAGAAAAAAGCCAGCATTGCAGGTATCCCACTGCAAAACACGGTATATACCGAAGCACAGGCCGGATTACGTTGGAACAACTTTAAGCACAAAGATGCCGAAAGCATGTTTGCCCTCTTTACAACGCCACAAGTAGATGGCTTCTCTGTGTTTGAGCACATGAAACAAGTGGGCGAAGTAGGTGGTGTGTTTGCCGAGTACATGAAAGGCGCCACGTTTATGATTCCAACACCCCGCTTGCTCGACATGGTGGTGCAGATGATTGATAAAATCAAGATGGATGACCGCGATACCAAGGGGGACCTCTATGAATACTTGCTGAGTAAGATTGCCACAGCCGGTACCAACGGGCAGTTTCGTACCCCGCGCCACATTATTAAGATGATGGTGGACATGGTGCAGCCACACAAAGAAGAGCTCATTTGCGACCCCAGTTGTGGGAGCGCCGGTTTCCTGGTGGCAGCAGGTGAGTATTTCCACGAGAACCACAAAGAGTGGTTTCACGAGCGCGATTTTAGGGAGCACTACAACTGCCAGATGTTCTCCGGCATTGAGTTTGACCCCACCATGTTGCGCATTGGTGCTATGAATATGCAACTGCATGGCATTGAAACACCAACCTTAATTGGTAAAGACTCCCTGAGTGAAAGCAATGGTGATATCCGTGAGACTTACTCCTTAATACTAGCCAATCCGCCCTTTAAAGGCAGTTTGGATTACGATGCTGTGGAAGAGAGCCTCTTAAAAACGGTGAAGACTAAAAAAACCGAGCTCCTGTTTTTAGGCCTGATGTTACGCATGCTGAAGACCGGTGGACGCTGTGCCGTGATTATACCTGATGGCGTGCTCTTTGGCAGCTCCAAAGCCCACAAACAAATCAGGCAGGAGATTATCGAGAACCACAAGCTCGATGCCGTTATTAGCATGCCCAGCGGTGTATTTAAGCCCTATGCAGGAGTAAGCACTGCTGTACTGTTCTTTACCAAAACAAACAGTGGTGGTACCGACAAGGTGTGGTTTTATGACATGAAAGCCGATGGTTTCTCCCTCGACGACAAACGCACACCTCTCGCCAATGGCGATGCCAACGAGCATGAGAAAAACAACATCCCCGATATTATTGAAAAATACCGACAGGTAACAGCTGGACTTGATGATGATACAATTGCTGAGCTTGTCGAAGCCCGCACTGAACAATCCTTCCTAGTACCCTTTGACGAGATAAAAAGCAACGACTGGGATTTATCCATTAACCGCTATAAGGAGATTGTGTATGAAGAGGTGGAATACGATGCGCCCAAAGATATTATTGGGGACATTAAAGAGTTGGATAAACAACGAGCTGAGGCGCTTAAAGTTTTGGAGGAGTTGTTAAATGCATAAATATGTGAGACTTGGTGATTATATTACGATTGTAGGTGGAGGAACACCAAGCAAAGAAAATGCAACTTATTGGGATGGAAATATACCTTGGGCAAGTGTGAAGGATTTCAAAGCTGATGTTATTTGCTCAACGGAAGATTTTATTACACAAAGTGGAGTAGAGAATAGTTCTACAAGATTAATTCCTGCTGGAAACTTATTGATAGCCACAAGAATGGCAGTTGGCAAGGTGGCTTTTAACGAAGTTGAGCTTGCAATAAATCAAGATTTGAAGGCGATTTATTGTAATACAGAAGTAGATAAGAATTTCTTATTCTATCTATTAAAATCAAAATCAAATTACTTTAATAATATAGCAACTGGCGCTACAGTAAAAGGAATAAAAATTAATCATATTACAGACATCCAAATCCCCCTACCAGCCCTAAGTACGCAAAAAAAGATAGCCGCCATATTAGATGAGGCCGATAAGCTACGCCAGCTCAATAAGCAACTCATCCAAAAATACGAGGCCCTTACCCAAAGCTTGTTTTTGGAGATGTTTGGGGATCCGGTGACGAATCCTAAAAGGTGGGAGACTACAAATATTACTGAGTTGGTTGCCAAAGATAAATGGGCATTAAAGAGAGGACCATTTGGCGGCGCACTAAAAAAAGAAATATTTGTAGACAAAGGATATTTGGTATATGAGCAATTTCATGCATTAAATAATGATTTTTCATTTGCTAGATACTATATAAACGAGGGTAAATTCCAAGAGTTAAAGGCATTTGAGGTAAAGCCTAAAGATATTATCATTAGTTGTTCTGGAGTGTATTTAGGTAAGCTTGCAGTTATTCCAGAGAATGCAAAACCTGGAATAATAAATCAAGCATTGTTGAAAGTGACACTTGATGAAGATAAAATGAGAAATGTTTTTTTTGTGTTTCATTTTACACAAAAGAATTTTAGGGAAACTTTTTTTAATGCAAATAGGGGGGCAGGTATTCCTAATTTCCCCCCTATGACTGACTTTAAGAGATTTCCATTTATTCTCCCCCCAATCCACCTTCAAGACCAATTCGCAGAACGCGTCCAAGCCATAGGAGCACAAAAAGCGCAGGCACAGCAAGCCTTGGTCAAAAGTGAGGAGTTGTTTAATGGTTTGTTGCAGCGGGCCTTTAAGGGGGAGTTGGTGAAAGAATAAGCATGTTCTAAAACGGAATAAATGGACAAGGATTTAGATAAACAGTTAATTAATAAAGTCCTTAGGTTTTCAGGGACAAATGATGAAGAGGTACTTCATTTATTAAGCTCATATTTGGTAACGAATAGGAATTTCAAATATAATCAGACTTACATAACCGATGATGTTAAGGAATTAAAGGATGCAATATTGGAATTTCAAAGAGCTCATCAATTATTTGAAAAAATTGAAAATAAACTAAAAGAGAAAATAATTAAGCTTGGTTTATCTGAAGATGATGCGTCAGTTGAAATTGTTGATCTTCTTAAAAGGGGTAAAGAACTTGAAATTATCAATAATCAGTTTTTTCTTTCTCCATATTTTAAGGTAAAGAGTATGCAGATTAAACTTAAATATAGCTTTAGCAAAGAACCTGAAATTAAAAGTGAGAATAAAAAATCTTCTAATTCCGAGAAAGAAGAACAATATTTTGAACATGATTTCGAAATATCTGGCAAACCCAATATCTCAGATGAGGATATTTTAAGTGAGGTCCAATCTGAGATTACATACTTTACTAACCTTATTTCTATACATCTATGCAAACAAGTGAAATCTATAAGCAAATAGTACGACCTGATAATATATACAAGGCTATCTATGCAATGGAGTCTTTTGTATTTGAAAAAGAGTTGTTAAGTGATAAATCGGGTATTTATACCGACAAATATTTAAGGCATTATTCTGATATTAGTTTGTATGCAGCACTTAGGGACAAGTATAATGACATACTTATAGACCATGTAATCGCAGCTTGTATTAGTAAGATTAACCAACTAACCAAAATTACCAATAATCTTTTCAAGTGTAATATCTACTTCAAAGCAAAAAAATATGATGAGGGTAAGGTTGAATTTCGACCTATTCATACTTCTAATTTACTTGATCAAATATGTATGGTAGCGATGTTAATGCCTATCATGTTTGATGATTCTTCCAAAAAAAGAGAACTTTCACCTATTAGCCGACTATTGCCCGCAAATTTTTATGGGAATATGCCAAGTACCAATATGGCAGAACTGTTTAAACCGTGGAACAAGCAATATAAAGAGTATTCAACTAAAGCAATTGAAGCTGGTGCTGAATACAAAAAAAACAACAAATATAAGTATGAGGTAAATCTCGATTTAAAAAGGTTTTATCCAAGTATTGATCCACTTTTTGTTCATAACTACATTCTTTCTAAATGGCCTGTTGGGACATCTAATAAAGATATGAAATGTATTGATTGGATACTTTCAAAACTTTTATATTTAGATATTACAGGTCTTCCTACATCATTAAGAGGATTGTATAATGAAACGAAAGTATCTAAAAATAATAAAGGGAAATTTCATAATGTTGGTGTACCTCAAGGGCTACCCCAGGCCTATTTTTTTGGTAATATTTGTATGACACTTATTGCTCGAGAAACTAATAAGCTAATAGAAGGTGATGCCTATTATTACGTAGATGACTCCGTAATTTATACAAATGTTGAGAAGGATAATGGAGTCTTCAAAAAGCTTCATGATAATATACGTCAAGAAATGCACTCAATTATTGATAATGGCCCTCATAAAGTTAGTAAGGATCAAAATAATGTGTATTATGACATCCAGTTTTATGATTTTAATGATGATAAGTCATCTCATTTTGAGATAAATCCAGTTAATATCAATTCATTGTTTTTTTTAGCAAAACCAGCTTCGCCATTAAATTTTGAGATTAGTACTGCATCCGATGAATATGATGATGTTTCTTTATTGAGTAAGTGTATAGCTATTCTTGATGTAATTGATCGTTTAGTAACGATTTCCGAAAATGAGACTCAAAAGAAATTACTTAAGAGGTTCAAAAAGTTTTACACGAATCGAAAGAACTATCTTATTGCTGTACAGGCAAATGACATTGGTTATGACAAAGATAAAATTGACGAATTTATTAATAGACATGGACTTAATGACGAGCCATCTAATAGTGATTTCTTTGATCGATTAAAGGATGATGTGTTTCAATTTGAAGGAAAGCTTATTGCTCAACAAATTGCAGATTTTAGCAATGAAAAAAATGATGATTTACTCCATGTTGTTAAGGCATTTGAATTTAAATGCCTAGGAAGCACAGCTGATTTTAATAGGCAGAATATAGATGACTATTTCTATTATAGCAAGTTTTTAAAGCATTATGCTGAAGGTAAGGATATACAAATTAATCAATATCAAAGTCTTGAAAGTCATCAATTACTTCGTGTAATAAAAGATAATCAAAGGCTAACTTATAGTGACAAATTTGATCGTATTAAAGAACTAACCAGATCAACAAATAGTTTATATGGGAACTAATTTACCTAACGGCATAATAAATCAAATTAATAAATTAATATCGGATTATTCAAAAGGAAAGTATGCTTTTGTTTCAAATAATACTGATGATTTTATTCGTAAAATTTTAAATGCTGCAATATCAAAAACATTAAATGTAGCCGTTAAGGAAGATTTTTTAATCTATAAGAATGATAATCGCGCACTACTTTATTTTGAGCTCCGGATATTGGTTCAGCTTAGAACTGCCAGTTTTAGACTTAGCGAATTTAATGTTTTTGTAGAAAATATTAGTAAAAGCTACAAGAGTAGCAGTGATTACCACAAAGTAGATATGTTATTATTGGAGGTGCTACCTATCTTTAAAAAGTATATTAAAGATCCTGGTAAAATTGATCAGTTAATTCAAATGCACCAATATGTTAGTGGATTATGGAAAAATGGCTCAAAATTTCTGCATTTCTATACTCTGCATAATGAAGAGCATTCAATAGAGCTAATTAAATATTGCACTAAAATTACAGCACGCATTGATTATCTTAAGCTAAAATCGAATGACTATTTTATACTCTTTTTAGCATGTTATTTGCATGATATTTCAATGGTTATACATCCAAATATTGAGCATTTTACTGCTGATAATGCCGAAACAGATTTAATTTACAGCAAGTGGAAAAAAGATATTTATAAGTTACTTGAACTTGATTTAGAAGGAACAACTCCAAAGAATAAATTAGTTACATCTATTGAGTGTGTTAGTAAATCAAGTATAAAGCAGCTAATGCTAAATTATTTTACTGAAGTTGATCAGTATTTTAGTAATAATATTAGAGAAAATCATGCGAATCAAAGTGCTACTTATATTAAAGAACAGAGGGACTTAAGATTTATTGAGAGTACATATCTCCATTTTGTTGCAGGAACTTCAGAAGCTCATTATTTTGAAGCTAAAGATGTATATAAGCGTAAGTCAGAAGCGAAGAGTAGCCTATTTAGTGAAAAATATTTAATGATTATTTTACGACTGGCTGATTTGTTAGATATGTCTCGTGACAGAGTGAGTACTAACTTTATGGATCAAAACATTAAGCATATGCCAGGCATATCGCAATATCATTGGATATCACATCTTTCTATTAATTCCAATCATATTGAATCTCAATATACAGATTTGAAAAAGAATTTTCGGGTTAATGGTGATGAGAAGGTTATTAAGGAAGAAATTACCATAGTAATAAATTTAAATACTAAGCTGCTTACCCAAATAAAAAATGGAAAGTGTAAGTACTGTAATGGTGATCTATCGGTAGATAATAAATCAATTGAGATTGAAATTAATAAACATACAGAAGATAATGTACCTTGTTCTAAATGTAACTTTACATGTAAGTGGTTTGTAAAAAAACAGGGATATCTAATAAGTGAACTTTATGAGCTACAGCGTTATTTAAATAGGGCTGAATCCAATATTTTTCAAACGGTTTTTAAAATACAGTTGAAGTTTGATGATTCTAACCAATTAAAGCAAGAGTACCTTGATATTGTGCAAGAGCATTTGAATTGATCATAAAGAATTGTCGCAGAATAATATTATATTGGCATTTCACTAAAGATCAATTTTCGACACTCTTCAAAAAGGTGCAAAAACTGGTTAGTAAGTAGTTGCAGAACCGGTAAGCCATTGAATCATAAGAAACACAGCACAGAAAGCGTGTGGAGTTGATAGGGATTTATTGTAAGTGGGATTCAGAGGGGTGCAAGAGGAATAGTCCATATTCCTTTGATAAATAATAATTTCCGATTACGATCATATAGGCAATAGATATAATACCAACACGATTAACCATAAAATTATGAGAATATGAGTATTTGGGGTTTAGAGACTATGGATATTATAATGCTAGGTATAATAATTCTAGTATTCTTAGGTGCAATCATCTGGTTGGGACTAAAGTCTTATAATACAAGAACGCTATTAAAGGCATTCATTGCCTCACCTGATGATAATGGCTTGACCGAAGGCACTTCCTTGTACGAATTATGGAAGCTATATCAGGCATCCTTTTTAAAAAGCCATAAAACATTAAAACCCGCCAATGCTTTTTTTAGGATGGATACAGTTATGAAGAGTAACCTGTCACTATCAAATGTTACCGGTACTCTGGTCGGGCTCGGTATTTTCGGTACATTCTTGGGGTTAACAATGGGTTTGATCAACATGAACTTTGATCACTTAAATGATTCAGAACAAACCATCCAAGGTATTAAATTGCTTTTAGGAGGCATTCAAACGGCATTTATTACTTCTATAGCAGGGATGGGATTGTCTGTAATTTATGGCATCGTATTTAAACTACGTATGGGAATTATTTACGATAGTGTAAGTAAGCTACAGCTAAAGTTGGATCAAAAATATCTCTTAACATCCAGTGAAATGGAAGCGCACATGTTGCAAAACCAAAAAGATTTGATGGCAGATTTCTTCGGTTCCGACCAAAATGGAGTATTGATAAAGCCCGGAGCGCGTCTTAATGAGATACATCTTGCCCTACAAGCTACTTCTGATAATATAGATACTTTAGCTAACGATATTGCTGAAAGTCTTTCTGAGAATCTAAGTGCTGACATTCAGGAAGCCATGAAAGTTGCATTGGATAACATGGTGGATGAGATCAGAAAAGTATTAGGTAATATTAATACTGAAGGAAAAGGCGCAACGGAAGATCTGGCAAAAAATATTACTGAGGCTATCGATGATTTGACGTCTTCATTTACCGAGTCATTAGAAAAGCCAATTAATGCCTTAGGTGAAAAAATGGATCTTATTTCAGGATCTCTTAATAAGTTACCAGCTGTGGTTGATTCCATGGAAAAAACTTTAGACGAGGTGTTGAATCGTTTTAAAAGCCAATTAGCTCAAAGCGATCAGTTAGGTAAAGAGCAAATCTCAGAACTGGAGAATTGGATTTCTGAACTGTCTGGGGTTATGGATAACTTAAAAGGCAATGAAAAACAATTAACAAACGATGTAAGCCAATTGCTTGGTGCATTTAAGTCAATATTGGAAAATTCGACGACTGTAAACACTGAAATGCAAAACACGATAATGGAATTTAACAATTCCAGTCAAACTCTCCAATCGTTGCACGGCGCTATTGATTCAACATCTATGAGATTAAGCCAAAATACCGACAAAGCTCTTCAAGTGAGTCAGTCACTGGGTGAGTCTGCTAATAATCATCTGGAACTGCAAAATCAAGGAATCATTAAACTACAGGAGGTGGTGAAATCTAGTGATGAAGCTATTGCCAACACACTATCCAAAACAGTTAGTACAATGGAGCAACATACACACTTCCTGGAGAAAAGTGGTGAGGCCATAGCAGGCTCTTTTGAAGTGATTACTAGGAATATCAATGATTATAATGAGACGACTAAAGATGCTCTGAATGCAAAGTTGAGTGATTTTACTTCACAACTCAGAAAAGCAACTGAGCAAATTAATGACTCTTATAGGGAGATGGGAGAAATACTGGAAGAGATAGTGAATTCCAAAGCTAAATCTAATTAAGCTGCCTAATGGAACACAAACAAAATATAGAAGAAGCGAATCCCTTTGCACTATCTATAGGAGATGTGATGGCTGCATTATTGCTTGTTTTTATTCTTATTTTGATGGCCACCGTATTGCAATTGCGTGAAACCATCACAGCTACAGAGGAAAGAGTGAACCAGGCTGAGCAATATATGGCCAAACGACAGGCTTTATCAAAAGCTTTACAAGCAGAGTTTAAAGATGACTTAAAAAAGTGGGGGGCAGAAATTGATACGGTGAGCTTATCGGTTCGTTTTAATTCTCCGGATGTATTATTTGCTAAAGGAAAATACACCATTAAGGACAATTTTAAAGCTATCTTAAATTCCTTTCTCCCAAGATATATTCATGTTATTACCTTACCGGAATTTAAAAATGATATTGAGGAGATAAGAATTGAAGGGCATTCATCTCACAAGTGGAGAGCAGGAGCCTCTGAAAACGAGAGTTATTTTGGAAATATGGAACTCTCCCAAGCTCGTACGCGAAGTGTTTTAGCCTACCTCTTCCAATTTCAATTATATCAGCAGGCAGACTTAACTGATCATGAAAACAATAGTTTAAAGCAATGGTGTCGAAAAAAAACAACAGCAAATGGTTTATCGTTTAGTAAACCGGTATTAATAGATGGACAGGAAGATGCATCTCGTTCAAGGCGAGTCGAATTCCGAGTTAAGATCGATGCTGATAAGGAGCTGATGAAAATGTTGGAAGCGTCCGGAGAAAGTTAGTATTATGGAAAAATTCTCTAATTCTTTAAAACGGTTAAAAATTGTAACAGAACTTCTGAGAGAAGATACGAAAAAGCCTATCTCAGATGTGGTAGAACGATCCATTGCAACTGATGCCCGTGCATTAAGGCAAATTAGCTTGGATAATGTGGTTAATGATAAATGGAATCAACCGGAGTGGAGTGAACGGGTAAAAGAAGCAATAAGAGTTATTTCAGAGGGTACAGAACAAGAAATACGCGATTTTTTTCAATCAAGAATCAACCGAAAGTTTATTGTTTATAACTTAAATACTTCATTTGATCGTAAGGAGCCTTTAATAAATAACCCAGTTAGTTTTAGTAAAGCTCTAAATATGATTGATAAAAACTGGAGCTTTTCCTATTATAGTGGGTTGTTAAATACCCTTTTACAAGAATGGGGTAATCCTTTTATAAAGGATGCATTAGTTGATTTTTTAAAATATGAAATAAAAAAGGAGAAAAGTAACAGTAACCTCAGGCAACGTACCCTTGATTTAATAAATGAGTCTCAATATTTTTTGAATAAGGATGGAATTAGTCGTTTGGTGCACGATATAAGCTTGTTGCCTAATAAAATGACCGATATTAATTTAATTATTCTGAGAGGAGATGGATTTCAAACGACCCCATATTTTACTGACTTTATCTGGTTATATTTAGATTACTTTTTCAAAGATGACAAGGGTGAAGTTGCTATAAATGGGGCTATTTCATATTATACGCAAATGCAAAATAAAGTCCAGAAAGCACTTTTTGTGGCACGGTGGTGTCAAGCTGTTTTGGAAGGAAAGTATGTTACTACTAAGGATCGTCTTAAATCGTTTGCTTTTGAGAAAATAGGCCCTACCAATAAGGAACTATATTGGTGCTTTAAGGAGTTGAATGAAGAACAACTAAAAGCAGTAGAAACTGCCCGACGAAAGATTGACTTCTGGATAAAGGAAAGGTATGTTAAGTTGTTCTTTGAGGTAATTGATGATCCAAGAAGAAAGGCCTTCTGGATAAAAGCTATTGAAGCTATGGATAATCTGGTTTTGTTTGTAGATCAATATCATAGGTGGCAACTCGAGCAACTACTTGAGGGAAATGATAGACAACTTCAAACTTATGTAAGGGATTTGAAGGGAGGTTGCGCCATGTCTTTTACGATTAAAGAAAAGCTATTTGTAGAATTCGGAGGTCAGGGAGGAGGCCCTTTAAATGTTCATGATATTCCATCTGTGCAATATGATCAGTTTCAAAAGGTGTTGAAAAATAGGAAATTATTAAATAGAGCTGATATCTATTATACAGAGAATGAACTACAAACCTTGGTAACTACATACGGAGGGCCAGTAAATAAGAGTGGTTATTTAGCGCATAGAGGATATTGGGAACATCCTTTAAGAAAGTGGTTCCGACTAGTTATGAGGGTAGATTTTTGGAGTGAATAGTAACTTGATAAAATATAATATGAGTGTCTATTATTGGGAAAATCAAGATTTAATATTTGATATAACTGAATTAGAGAACGGGTTGTATATTTTGCAGGTACTAGAAACACTCCGTAATAATGGATTGGCAGTACATGAAGGAAATCGGTTTTCGTTGCCTATTGATGTCGTATTGAATTTATCGAAGGTTGAGAAAGATTTACTAAAATTACCTTCAGATTATCCATTTGGAATTGAGATTGGTAACATAGGACTGATTGCTAAACCTGAATTTAGATATAAAATCCGTTTTTTGCCTTTCAAGAATGGGCAGGAGATGTATTTTGATATTGATGGGGCCTTCCTGGTAAGTAATGGTAAACCGAAATACCTATTAAGTCAAGCGCAATATGAATTATTGAATCTGGTAAACGAGTGTAATGCTAGTATTGAGGCAGGAGAGCAACCAATTCGAACGGTTGCAAAGGTACAAACTGCCGCAAATAAAGCAGTAGCTGAAGTTAGTCATTCCATAGCTTCACAATTAGTCATCCAGCCAGAATCTCTTAATATTGATATTAATACCAATGATAATGGGGAAGTAACGTTTTCTCCCGGTATAATGTACGGAGAAGATTCGGAGGAGCAGGAGAGTATTAATCAAGCTTTTTCTAAAGATTTTAGAAGAAGTCGTAATGTAAAGGATAGTTATACCGGTAAAATCGATCGTCATAAGAGAAGTAGGATTATTTTTAATGAAGAGCAGGTAAATGAGCTCGAAAATTTATTACCCTACGCTCAAAAGCCTATAGATAAATCAAAAGCAGAGGATGTATTGCTAAACCCTCAGAACTATTTTGATGCTACTGTATTTGATTTAGATACCTATTCAAAGCGTGTATCACAGTTGGGTTTTTATAAACCTAAATATTACAATTTTGTAAGTAAACAAAAAGAAGGTTGGGTTCCCGGCTTAATTATTGAAAAGGGAGATGAGGAAAGAATTCGGATCGTTATAAATGATGAAGAGGAGCTGGAACATTTTGAAGAGGCCTATCAACAAGCCATAGATAAAAAGGTAGATGCTTTTGATTATGAAGGCTGTCATATACCAACAGAAGTTGCGGGTGGTACAATAGAAACAGCAAAAGGTCAATTTGAAAATATAGAGCAGCCCTACCAATCAGATAGTCTGGAGAAGGAAGGTGAGGAAAAGGTCAACGATAAACGGGTGCTTATTATATATGAAAACTTAGAGGATCTGGAGCATGCCGAGCAGTTGGTTGACTCATTAAAGTATGATCATTTTGAATCGCCTCCAAACCTTCGAACTGATTATTCTCTTTTACAACATCAAAAGGAAGGTCTGGCTTGGATGCAGGCTTTATTAAAATCTTCTGAAAGTTGTGGTGGGTTATTGGCGGATGATATGGGGCTTGGAAAAACGCTACAAGTTCTTGCACTTATTGATTGGCATCATCATCTTCAGATTAAAAACAAAACAAATCTTCCGTACCTGATTGTTGCGCCTGTTACTCTTTTAGAAAATTGGATCGAAGAGTTTTATCGTTTTTTTGATTCCACCTTAACGCCTGTTATGTATTATGGGAAAGGAAAAGCTCAGGTTGATCTGGGGCAATTAAATCGTTCAAATCTGGTATTGACCTCCTATGAAACACTCAGAAGAGATCAGCTAAACCTCTGCAAAGTCCATTGGGCTGCATGTTTTTTGGATGAAGCTCAACGTATAAAAACACCTGGTACTTTGGTGACCAATGCAGCAAAAGCATTGAAGGCTAACCTTAGAATGGGTATGACAGGTACCCCGGTGGAAAACACACTACTTGACTTTTGGTGTCTTATGGATTTCTCGATGCCAAGCTTATTAGGAAGCGCAAAGGATTTTAAAACTAATTACCAGACCCCATTGGAACAAGAAGATCCGGATTACAATGAGGTTGGTAATAATCTGAGAGCTAAAACAGGTTTTTACGTATTACGCCGTTTAAAAAAGAATACTTTGCCTGATTTACCGCAAAAATCCATCTATCCTGTTTTTGATATAAGTGGAAGTCAATTGAAGGTTATAGATGACTCTTATGGCCTGATGGCTCCTATGCCTAATCTGCAAAGAGATACTTATCTTGATTATATTGAAAATATATACTCCTTATCAGCTAAAGGCTGTGTGAATAAGGGCTTGCGTATTATATGGGCTATTCGAACGATTTCTGACCATCCCTATTTAATAGACCATAATATGGAAACGATACTAAGTAAGGATGTAGACGAATTGATTGAAACGTCAGGTAAACTAGAAAGTACGATCCGTATTATTGACAGAGTTAGGTCACTGAACGAAAAGGTTATCGTTTTTTCCGATAGACGAAAAATGCAACTGCTTTTGCAAAAAGTGGTTTCTGCAAAATATGAGATTCCAGTTTCCATTATTAATGGGGAATCTCCAACTATTGGAAAAGATAGTCGACAGCAAACAATAGATAAATATCAGGCTGTGTCAGGTTTTAATGTCATTATAATGAGTCCCATTTCGGCAGGTTATGGCTTAAATGTAAAGCAGGCCAATCATGTTATTCACTATACGCGTCATTGGAATCCGGCAAAGGAAGCGCAGGCTACAGATCGAGTATACCGTATTGGACAGGAGAAGGATGTTCATATTTATTATCCAATGTCGGTTATGAAAGGGATGGAATCATTCGATGTCAAACTGGCTCGTTTATTGGCTATAAAAACTGCGTTGTCAGATTCATCAATGTTTCCTTCTGAAAAAATGGAAGTTAAGGAGCATGAGTTTCTTGCCGAATTTGCTGGTGCTGTTGAAGGCAATGAAAATATCGAATTGAGAAGAGTCAATTTAACCGATATTGAATCCTTTTCACATGCAAAGTTGAAGGCTTTGTTGGCTATTTTAGCTTTAAATGTCGAGCGTTTAAAAGAGGTGCGATATGTAAAGAAGCAAGAAGAGTTAATAGGTTTAAACGATTCTTCTATCTCAGAAATTCGTTTAGTTGGTGGCCCATATTCCTGGTCAGAAGAGGAATTGATTCATTTCATTAAACGTCCAATTAATTATGAGGGTAAGGAGTCAACGCATGTTAATAAAGTTCTTATAGTATGTGATAAAACTATAGATGTTAATAATATCCAAATAAAAATTGATAGACCCATTACTGTTGTATCATACGAGGACATATGTCATTTTGTGAAGGCAACAGAAGTTAACTATTCGCAATTGGCGACAATTGATATAAATGAACAGATCAGTATGAATTGATCATAAATAATTGTCAAAAAAAATATTATATTGCCAGTTCCTTAACTAGTCAAAGAATATATGACCAATTTTCAATTCCTTAAAGATCATTTTCCAGCGCTCTTCAAAAAGATGCTAAAAGCTGAGCAACGCGTTAATGCCGAACCGGTATCAACTGCCAGTTATTGCCGTTTAGTGCTCGAAGAGGTGATTCATCAGATCTATGAATACGAGTATATTGAATATCCCTACAACAAGGAATTGGTGAATTTAATGACCAATGAGGAGGTTAAGCGAATCATACCCTTTGTGCATCAAAACGGCATTCATTTAGTACGTAAAATTGGGAATAATGCGGCGCATTATGGCCGGCGTGTCAGTAATAAAGATGCCTTACAGAGCCTCAAATACATCTATGGCTTTTTAAAATGGTTTGTTGGCACTTACAGTCCTGAAAAGATAGACTTGCCAGGAGTATTTGATGAGAACCTGGTGCCTAAGCTGGGTGCTGAGCAGCGCAAACTAAAAGAACTTCAACGAGAAAATCAAAAAGAGCAGGACGCCCTGCAGACTCAAATAGCCAAATTGTTGGCCGAGAAAGAGGCGATTCTGGAAAAGGCCAAAGAGAGCGAAGCATCCCTAAATACCTACAAGCAACAAGCTGAGCAAGCCAAAGAGCTGTTGCAACAACAAAAGGCGGAGCGTAAAGTAAAAGCCCCATCGGAATATACTGAGGCTGAAACACGCACTCACCTCATTGATGCTAATTTAATAGAAGCCGGCTGGAATGAGTTGCGAGAAGGTAGAGAGTTGGAATACCCGGTAAAAGGCATGCCGGTCACCACTGATAATCCCAAAGGTAATGGGTATGCCGATTATGTGTTGTGGGACGATAATGGCAAACCGCTGGCAGTTATCGAAGCCAAACGAACGTCAAGAGATATTGAAGAGGGCAAACACCAGGCTTTTTTGTACACCAATTGCCTGGAGCAAATGCACGGACAAAGACCCATTGTCTTTTTCACCAATGGCTACGAAACCAAAATATGGAACGATACCTTTTATGCCACGCCTCGCCGTATCTATGGATTTTATACCAAAGATGAGTTACAGTGGTTGATTCAGCAACGTAATACACGTCAGGATATTCGCTTGGCAAAAGTCAACTTGGATATTGCAGGTCGCCCTTATCAAACAGAGGCCATTAAGCGCGTGGCTGAGTCTTTTGTAGTGGACTCAACCAATGGTTTAATGGGTAACAAACGGCAGGCCTTGTTGGTAATGGCCACCGGGAGTGGTAAAACCCGTACAGCGGCCGCCTTGGTGGAAGTATTCATTAAATATAATTGGGTGAAACGGGTACTTTTCCTGGCCGATAGAAAGGCTCTGGTAACACAGGCCAAAAAAAGCTTTGGAGAGCATCTGAAAGAAGTTACATCCATCGATTTAACCGAAGAGAAAGAGGCAGATAACACCCGTTTGGTATTTAGTACCTACCCAACCATGATGAACTGCATTGATAATGCACGTCAGGGTGATGAGCGCTTCTTTGGCGTGGGACACTTCGATATGGTTATTGTGGATGAATCGCACCGTTCGGTATATAACCGCTACCAGGCTATCTTTGATTATTTTGATGCATTAATTGTGGGATTAACCGCAACACCTAAGGACAGTATCGACCACAACACCTTTGAACTGTTTGGGTGCAGTAATGATGACCCTACTTTTTCCTTTGAGTTAGACAAGGCGGTGCCGACCTACTTAAAACCTTACCAAAACATCGATGTCTCCACAGATTTTTTACGCGATGGTATAAAGTACAGCGAACTGTCGGATGAAGAAAAAATAAAATACGAAGAAACATTTCAGGATAAGGCCACGGGATTATTTCCGGAGGAGATACAAGCCAATGCCATGAACAAATGGCTGTTTAATAAAGATACAGTCTACAAGGTGCTAGATGCCTTGATGCAGAATGGTTTAAAAATAGAAGGAGGCGATAAGATTGGTCGCACCATTATTTTTGCGGTTAACCAAAAGCATGCCGAATTTATTGTCGATTGTTTTACGGAGCGTTATGCGCATTTACCTGCTGGCTTTATCACATCCGTTCATAATAAGGTGAGCCATGCTCAAAGTTTGATTGAAGCGTTTTGCGACCAGCATAAAGAAAATTTACCGCAGATCGCTGTCTCGGTTGATATGATGGATACCGGTATTGATGCACCAAGGGTATTGAATCTTGTATTTTTTAAAGTGGTACGTTCCTATGCTAAGTTTTGGCAGATGATTGGACGTGGCACGCGTTTATGTCCTGGTGTTTTTGGGCCTAAGCAAGATAAAGAGCATTTCTTGATATTTGATGTGTGTCAAAACTTTGAGTTTTTTGAGCTCAATAAAAAGGGGGTTGATGGTTCCTTAGCGAAACCCATTACACAGCAAATATTCGAGGCGCGTTTGCAGTTAACACGTTTATTGGCTGAAACAGGAGAAGCTGAAAACATTGAACTGGCAAACAACTTGCTCAATAACTTACATAAAGCCATTCAAACACTGGATAAGGAGCGCTTTCAAGTACAGATGAATCTGCGCTATGTAGAGGAGTTTGAAGAACGTAAACGATGGAATAACCTCAGTGCTGATGATGTCCATCACATCGAAGAGTACCTATCAGCTTTACCTATTCCGGAGACTATCAATGAAACGGCACGTCGCTTTGATTTAATGATGCTCAAATTGCAGCTGGCTAACCTGTTAATGCTAGGCTCAGAAAAAGGCTATCATGAGAACCTGATAGAGATCGCGACTCAGTTAAGTAAGATATATACGGTGCCGCAGGTCTTACGCTCAAAAGCCCTTATTGAAAGCATGAAAGATCCGGACTTTTATAAGAAGCTATCGCAAAAGAAGCTCGATGAAGTACGCGAAGAGATTCGGGAATTGGTAGCTTTTATTGAACGTAAAAAGCAAACAATATTCTACACTAATTTAGAGGACTCTGAAGTCACAGTGGGAGTGGCTGAACCGTATGTACCCATGCAAACAAAAACGATATATAGGCAACGTGTGGAGAGATTTATCCGAGAGAATAAAAACCAATTAATTATTTCCAAAATATCTTCCAATATTCCGATTACCATCGATGAGTTATTTCAATTGGAGAAGATTCTTTTTGATGGACAAGAGCGCGGTTCCAAGCAAGATTTTATAACCGTTTTTGGGGAGCAACCCTTAGGTACCTTCATTCGCAATATTATTGGTTTAGATAGCATTGCAGCACAAACAGCCTTTGCCGATTTTCTGCAAGCCGGTAATTTAAAAGCCGACCAAATGACCTTTATCCAGAGCATCATCACCCACCTGACTAAGAATGGTACGATTGATAAAAAAATGCTTTTTCAACCGCCTTTCACAGATATGAATGATCAAGGCTTATTCGGTGTTTTTGATGATGCTGAAGCAGGCAAGATTATCCATATTATTGACAGCATTAATGAAAATGCGGCAATTGGTTAGGGTTATTAAGAAAGGAGCGATACAGTGCCTATTGCACTAATATTATAGATCAGATTAGACCAATGGGTACGCCTGAAACTAATTTGTTAGCTGGTTCTAATGTTTATAATTGTAACGGAAAAAGCTATCTACTATTAGCTCAAGAAAAACAAGGGATTGATATTGAAAAACTGACAGGGATATTAGTTGATAGTGCAATCGCAATATTTGACAAGAAAGAACATACAATCAACAAAGTAAAAGCGATTTTGAATGTTTCCGGTAACGCAACGAAAGAAATAGGACCATTTTTATGGATAAATGAAGAACCCATTGTTTCAATTAAATCAATTCAACTTCAGCTAGCTTAATAAAATAGTTGAAACTTGCTGAATAGTAAAATACAATTTGTATTTTTCGATAAATAAAGGATAACTATTTATTATGACTGAT
>JAEINY010000048.1 GCA_016342595.1 Marinilabiliaceae bacterium | reverse complement strand
AGTATTGGAGGGTGATTCAACAGCCTGGGATGCGCAAATGGTGCATAATCCACATCTCAAACAATTCAATGGTAAGTACTATCTATATTATATCGGGTCAAAAGATCCGGGAGTGCAGGCCAGAGGTTCAAAGGGTGAGCATGTCAACAAAAGGAACCGTGTGCAGCAGTGCCAAAAGATCGGAGTGATTGAATTTGATAATTTTGAACAGTTGATGGCCGGTAACTTTAATCGGTCTGATGTACCGCTTCTGGCTCCGCGTACACGTGTTAAACTCGATAATATTGTAGATCCTTCTCCTGAAGGGACTACCCCAAAGCCGGATAATATCATTGTGGTGAATCCATCTGTTGTGCAGCGACCTTCGGATGGCAAGTATTTGCTTTATTTTAAGGGCAACTTTTATAATCCTAACTGGAGAGGTGTGCATGGTGTGGCCCTTGCCGATTCGCCAGCCGGTCCGTTTACCGTTACCGATCACTTTGTGTTTGACGTTAAATTGGCGGATGGGAAAATAGCCTCTGCTGAAGATCCTTATGTGTGGTACCATAAAACACATGAGAAGTTCTATGTGGTATTTAAAGATTTTTCCGGACGAATTACTGAGGGGAAACCCGGCCTGGCCATCATGGAATCTCAGGATGGTATTAACTGGACAAAACCGGCTGATCCATTCTTTATGAAAAAGGAAGTCATATTAACCAGTGGAGATACCTTGAAAGTCAATCGGCTGGAACGGCCTCAGCTACTTATTGATGAGGAGGGGAATCCGCAAGTGTTATATAGTGCGTGTGCCATCGTCAATGTTAATCCCCGCAACGACGGAAGCTCATTTAATGTACATATTCCTTTGGAGAATAAATAAATAAGCTAGATTGTTAACTGATTTGTGAAAATTAATTCGATTAATTATTTGGTTCTCAATTGGGCCATGGTCGATTCAGATAACTGTTGTACATGGCCCCATTGGAATGTATCCGTGGGAGCCTCTTTGTGAATTGCAGACCGAAAAATAGTAAGTTGTTCTTCAAAATACGCCAGGATCGTGCGTTCATCTTCATTAAACGCTGCCTTAAAATGGGCATCATCCGCTTGAACGAAATCGAACCAGCAATCAAGTAAGTTGCGTTTTTCTTCATCTTCCCCAGGTTCGGTCTGATAGGATGCTAAAATATCCAAAATATTCTCCCGTGTGCTTTCAACCATTTCGCGATCCTCAATCTCTGTTTTCTGACCTAATAAAACAGGACGTGATGGCTGTTGGCCTTTCAACGGGCGTTTCTTTATCTTCACCTGGTAATAATAGAAGGGGGCATATAATATATGTGGAAAGTATAAAAGTAGTCCGGATTTGGAGAATTTGTCATACTTATTCCAGAACCAAAGGCAATAGAACCAATTGATGATTGAACCAATTGCGAGGATAACGTGAATAGTACGGAAGATAGGATTCTTGGTCAGTTCGATCAGATCTAAATCCTTAATAAAAAAGAGGATAAATAGATTCATGGATAAAAGACTTGCTACAACAAGTATGAAGCTTAGAACAAAGCAAACAAAAAAGAAGCGGTCAATTATTTTCATGGAGTATTATGAATTAAAGCATGTGATGTTAAGGGCATCAAAGTTGGCAATAAGATTCAACTTTACAAATGCATCGATATTTCTCTCGGTCACGCTTTTCCTGGCGCTAAGCGGCACAAGCTCTCCTGTCCCGATAGTTGTCAGGATTAGGAGGGGTGCCGAAGACGGGGTGGTTTATTAAATAAAAAAGTTAACTGCAATTTTCCTGTAATATTTTCTTATCATTTGGATAAGAATTGGCAAAAGTCTGAAATACCTATGTGGTTTTGGAAATAATCTAGTCTGTCAATTTCTATTTAACAAGCCCATGAAGGCCTCGGAACTCCTCATGACGAAGAGGGAAACGTTCATGGAAGCCTCGGAACTCATCATGACGAAGGGGGAAACGTTCATGAAGGCCTTGGAGCTCGTCATGGAAGATGGTGATCTGATCATGGCGAACAGTGTGACCGTCATGAAAGCGGGTGATGCTTATAAAATAGACCCGGTTGCTGAAAAAACAGACTGTGAAGGCGTCATGGAAGTGAGTGATGGTCACCTAATTGCTGCGGATACCGTCATGGAAGATGATGATACTCACATATTAGAAGGTAACGGTCGCTTATTGAAGAGTGTAGCTGGTATACTGGTAAATAATCTGGAAGAAGATAATGATTTAGTCGGGTGAGTGAGGTGTTTGATGCGATGGGTTTTTAATAAGCACATAAATATGGCGGGATATTGAAGATCGATTCACAAGTAGGGATTTCAACAGCTCGAAAAGCCTTGTTTATCGGGTCGCGCGCAAAGAATAGCACTTTTAAAGGCATCCGTCTCTCTGTAAGATAGTGAAATAATACTTGAAAATCCATATTGACTTGTTGGTATTATCACCCTAATTTGACTTTAAATTAATTGTAGTTTTCATAAACAAACAAACACTTTTACTATGAAAAAAACAATGACAGCCAGATTCAATGCTGGTAAACAGGTGTTGATAACCATGAAGAAATATTCCGGAAAGTATACGCACATCCCTGTTTTGAATACGGTTGTACAAAGTCTGGAGGAGAGTATTAATCATGTTACTACTTTATTAACCAAGGTGGATAGCATTCCTTCCCAGACAGCCGGTAATAAAAATATGGCACGCGCCGATTTAGTAAGTATAGCGGTCAAGGTGAGTAATGTATTAAAGGTGTATGCCTTTATGAAAAAGAATCAGAACCTGTCTAATTTCATTATCAGTTCAGAAAGTGCCTTGATGAATCAACTGCGTCATCAGGAGTTGGTGGATTACAGTAAAAACCTCATTGCTCATTGTGAGCCTGTTACTGATGAATTGCTGGATTATGGCCTAACAGAGGAGATGATGGAGGAGTTCGTTGATGAGACAGCCGGGTTTGAAGTTGTCAGTGCCGAACCACGCCAACTCATTTCCGAACGGAAAACCATTAATGAAATGATTGAAGATGGAATTGATGATATGCAGGTCCTGTTGGCCAATCAGCTTGATCCGCTCCTGGAGTTATTCGAGGATGACAAGGAGTTTTACCTGGCGTATAAATCAGCCCGTATGGTGGTAGATCCTGCCAAGCGGCGTAGAAGTGACGAAGAGTTGTCGATAGATAAACCCAAAAGTATGGATGGATAGGTGACGAGTGATTTAGAAACCGGTGATACGGTTTTGGCTGCATTTCTTCGGGAATGCAGTTTTTTTTATTGACCAACAAAGCTATTTAGACAATTTGTTTTCAACCTTGAAAAAAATGTATTCAGGATCATTTTTCAATCCCAATAATTGAAAATATACGTTATCTTACACCTGTGATTAATGAAGGTCTTAAATTGTTTAAGTGCTTGTTATGTTGTTGATAATGGAGGAGTATCATTTGCTTTTCAGAGTGCTGATCACGCTTGTAGTGGCAGTCGTTTTATCCACCTCCGTGCGGTGGTTGATGAAAGTATTTATTACTCGTTACGCTAAAAAGGTTGCCGCGGATGCCACTTCTTTTTCTTTTCTGAAAAATTCAGCTGGCTTTATTATTTATACTGCAGCGTTTATTTACATTGTGTTACATGTTCCCAGTTTAAAAAGTATTGGTGCAGCCTTGTTTGCCGGAGCTGGAATTTTAGCAGCCATCATTGGTTTTGCAGCTCAGAAGGCCTTTTCTAATATCGTAGGGGGGATTTTTATTTTGATGTTTCGTCCCTTCCGAGTCGGCGATACTATATATATAGGTGCCTTGTATAAAGGTATCGTCGAGGAGATAACCCTGCGTCACATTGTGATCCGTAATTACGAGCACCGGCGCATCATCATTCCCAATGGTATTATCAGTGAAGAAACCATTGTGAATAGTTCCATTGGTGATGAGAAGATTAAAAAACACATTGAATTCAGTATCGGCTATGATTCTGATATCGATCAGGCCATTGCCATTATTCGGGAGGAAGCAGAGAGTCATTCCTTAACATTGGATAAACGCACTGACGAAGACAAAAAAAGGGGAGTGAATAAGGTTGCTATTCGAGTCATTTCGCTGGGTGAATATTTTATCCTGCTGAGGGCTTATGTGTGGGCTGCCAATACTGATGATGCGTTTGCTATACAATGCGATATGAATTACAGTGTGAAAAAGCGATTCGATGCGGTTGGCGTTGAAATACCTTTCCCCTATCGAAATGTGATTGTGAAAAAAGAGCATGGATGCATTGTGGAGACGAAATCATGATACTCATTATTGATAATCAGAGTGCTTTCTTAAAGAAATTCAAGCGTCAATATCTATCCGAGCAAGATATCGAGTGCTTGTTTTTAGATCATAATCAGCCAATAATTATTCCGAAAGGTAAAAAAGTGAAGGGCATCATTTTGTCCGGCGGGAAAGGGGCGCCATATGAACCAGGTCGATTTATAGTTTTCAGGGGCATCCGGAAGTGTCTGGTCCTTCGGGAGTAAAAAATGTTGAGAATTTTTTTAAAATATGTGGCGTTTTATAGTTTTTATAAATGATAAATGAAGGTAGCAATTATCTACAATCAAGACCAAACCGGTGTTATTAACACCTTTGGCATTCAGAATAAGGAGTTTTATTCGGAATCAAATGTTCGACATGTGGCAGACTGCTTAGAGCAAGACGGTCATAATGTGCGCATATTGGATGGCAATATGTATATAATAGAGCGTTTGCAGCACTTTATGCCCCGTGTGATTGATGGTGAGCAGATGGGTATGGTGTTCAATATGGCGTATGGCATTCAGGGCGAAAGCCGGTATACACATATCCCTTCGATGTTAGAGATGTTAGGCCTTCCTTATGTGGGCTCCAATCCATCGGGGCATGCCTTAGCTCTGGATAAAGTGATGACGAAAATTGTGTGGCAAAATCAAGGATTACCAACACCGGATTTCTGGGTTTTTAATTCAGTACAGGACGATTTATCCGGAGTTAGATACCCTGTTATTGTGAAACCGAAGATGGAGAGTGTCTCATTTGGGCTCAAAGTGGTATATAATGAAGAAGATCTGAAAGAAGCGGTTCATTTTATTGTGACGGAGTTTCAGCAGCAAGCGCTGGTAGAGCAGTTTATCAGAGGGCGCGAGTTTTGCGTCGGCATCCTGGGAAATGATCCGGTGGAAACATTTCCAGTATTAGAAATTGATTTAGAAGGTGATCCCGATGCCATTCAAACAGTAGAAGATAAAAAACAAACGCCGAGACGAAAAATCTGCCCGGCTCATTTATCGGATGAGCTTACTAAAGCCATGCAAAAGTATAGCGTAGATGGGTTTAAAGCTTTAGGATTAAGAGATTTTGCCAGGGTGGATATTCGCCTGGATGAGAATGACAATATCTACTTATTGGAAATTAATTCCATGGCAAGCCTGGGTGTTTCCGGGTCTTATCCGGCAGCCGCAAAAGTGGCAGGTTATGACTTTGCAAAATTAGTGAATCGCATGTTGGATGTGGCTGCTGTGCGTTATTTTAGTACATCGGTACAGATGGATCAAATGTCGGAAGAAAAAAAGAGGAAATTACCGCTTCACAGCCGGATGCGGACCTTTATTCGAAGTAGACAAGAACAAGGGGAATCTTTATTGGAGAAATTAGTTAACATTGATACTTATGTAAGGAATGTGGATGGCCTGACTCAATGTAATAATCTTATCAAAAGTGAGCTGACACAAATGGGATTTACAAATGAAGTATTTCCACAACATGAAGTGGGTAATATGTTTTATTACTCTAATTCATTTGATGAAGAAGTGGATTGGCTCTTGCTTTTGTCTATTGACGATGTTCAGAAATTGTCGGATCAGGAGTCGTATTTCAGTACAGAGCACAAATTATATGGAACGGGTATTTGGGAAAACAAAGGGGGAGTGGTGACAACGATTCTTGCTTTACAAGCCCTTCGCTATGCCAAAATCATCCGAAAACAACGGATTGGCATCCTGGTTACCACCGATTCAAGTATCAGTGGTAAATTTTCGCGTGATATATTGAATGATAAAGCACGTAAGGCCGATCGTATTTTAAGTTTTTATGGCGGTAATATTGAAGGCAGTATTGTGGTTTCACGATCCGGATCGGCACATTATAATTATGATTTGAAATTATTGGATCCGTCAGCCGAAAATGTGGCCAACGTTTCGTCTCATTTTTACAAGATATTATCAGCCATGATTGATATTTCTAAAAACAATGCGGAGTTAGTAGTGGCACCGCATAATACCCAGTTTATGTCTAATATCTTTAAAGGCTATGCCGGGGGATCTGCGAAGGTTAGTGTGCGGTTTAATAGTAAAAATGATTTTGACGTTATTGATAAAAAAATTAGGAAACTTACAACGGCGTCTAAAGGGCAATTGAAATTATTCAAGAGTCATATGGAGGGTGGTATTTCCCGCCTACCAATGCAGGAATCGGAAGTGAATGAATCATTGTGGCAAGCTATAAAGAAGATATCAGCGATTATTGATGTGAGAACAACGAAGGAGCATCGTTGGAGTTCGTCGGATATTTGTAATATCACCTACCATTGCCCGAAATTGGATGGATTTGGCCCCATTGGAGGGTATGACCACAAACGATCAGAATACATCATGCGCCACAGTATTACTGATAGGGCCTTGATGTTAGCCATGTTATTAAAAGAAAGACCATAAAAATAGCGGGTAAGTCCCGCTTTTTTTCATCCTGTCTGCCGCCCCAATAACCAATAACTATTCACCCGTTTGATGAACGAATCCGGGTCTTCGGTGAAAATTTTACCCATTAGTTGCCAGGTTTCTTCATGTAGGTGTTGGCGTTCCATATTGAGTGCATCAGTTAATTTTTTCTTGTCTGCCGGTGGCAATAAACTCTCGGGCATCGAATTGATGATGATGATTTCTTCAACCAGATTGTGGTCATCTCCGATTAAGTCAGTGGCTTCTTTTAAGGCTTTAGAGTAGTTATTGAAATAGTCGGGCCACACTTCTTCTACCAATTGCATTTGGTACAATAAGTATTTCGTGCCTTTACGCAGGTTGTGCAAGGCTGTATCTGTTAATTCATTTTGTGCTTTTTCGATGTGCTTCAGGCAATTTTGATAGATGCGTTTAACACCCTTTTCAATGGTATGGGGCCCCAACCGCCTGAGGTCATATAATTGCACATCCACATATGATTGTTTAAGTGTGTTTCGAATGGTGTCCATCACCTTTGTATTGATAAGGTGCTGGTATTCCAGTTCTTTTTTATCATTCAGGTGGTTGATGAACTGGATGAAGCGGCTTTCAGGTATCAGGAGTTCTTCGGCTTCAAAGCGATCAGCCAGGTCGCAAATGATGACATGATAATCCCTTAGACTGGAGAGTGAGCGGGATAAATCTCTGAATTTACCATTTTCGCTATGGTACAATTCCTCTCCGATATCCCAGCGTATTAATCGTAATATGGCTCTAATGCGCTTAAAGCTCTTGCGAATTTCATGAACCGAAATATCTATCGTTTCAGGAACTTCAGTCTGATGAGTGATGTAGTTAAACTGCTCCTGGAAATTTCTGACTACTCCATCCCTTAATTCTTCGTACGTTTCAATGGCAAACCTAAACATAGCTTCATCTGTTTTGGAACTATTAACTTACTAATTATTTTAACTAAAATCAAGATCACTTTTAAATGGTCTCAATTTTTTTTAAATTAAGGGCTTTAATAGTGTTTCATAATTTCTTACACGCCATGAAAACACTGGATTTGACAAATGGTTACCGAATTCATCATATTCTTAAAGAACGCAGTAATGCGTTTGTGGTGGAAGCAAGCGATCAGTTATATTTGATTGATTCGGGGCGGAACAGCTATATAAAAACAGTTCTGAAGTCAATATTGAATCTCCAATCAGAAACAGGTAAGTTGGCCCAGTGGTTGTTATTGACACATACTCATTATGACCATAGCGGCGGTGCTGCAGAGCTAAAGAAAGAGCTCGGCATAAAGGTAGTGGTTGGTAAACCTGAAGTACGCTTTCTCAAGCACGGTTTTACACCTTTACCGGAAGGTACAAATTTATTGACCGGCTGGGTATCTGATTTAGGAAGACAGATGTCTGGGAAGGGATTTGAGTATCCGCCGGTACGCGCCTATAAATCATTATCGCATGAGTGGGAGGTGGAGCCTGCCATTCGTGTTATTATCACACCAGGCCATACTAAAGGATCTATATGCATCGTTGTCAATGATGAAGTAGCAATTGTTGGCGATACGCTTTCTGGCTTGGACCAATCTCATATTATGCCACCTTACGCCGATGACATCAATAAATTACTGGATAGTTGGAGTAAGCTGTTAGCTACGCCGTGTCATTATTTTTTACCCGGTCACGGAAATGTTATAAAAAGGGCTGAACTAGAGCTGGAATATAATAAATTTGTGTCTTTTAAAACTGATAAGGATTGAAGTATGATCAGGTGGTGATTCTTCATGATGTCATAGAAGATACACCGACGAGTTACGCGGAGTTGGAGCGTTTGTTCGGTAAGGCGGTCGCTGATGGTGTATTGGCTTTAATCAACAATATTTTATTAGCCAATAATTGATAGATAACAAATTCATGAGTAAAAATACATTTCTCGATCAGGATTTTCAGGGCGAAGACTATTGTAATAGAGTATTTCCACCTGGAGAATATGATAATTGTACCTTTATAAATTGCCATTTTTCAAATACTGATTTATCAAACAATACCTTTTCCGAATGTCAATTCATAGATTGTGATATGGCCAATGCGGTTATTAAGGATACTGCTTTTAGGGATGTGATATTTAAGAACTGCAAATTACTGGGATTGCAATTTGATGATTGCCATTCCTTTTTATTGTCGTTTCAGTTTGATAATTGCATCCTTAATTATGCCTCCTTTTATCAGTTAAAACTGAAAAAGATTTTTTTTAAGAGTTGTCAGTTGTTGGAAGTTGATTTTTCGGAATGTGATTTGAGTCAAGCCCGGTTTGGTCATTGTGATTTAAATGGAGCAGTCTTTAATCGTACTGTATTGGAAAAGGCTGATTTGAAAACGGCCCTTAATTATTCGATTGACCCAGCTAATAATCAAGTGAAAAAAGCAAAATTTAGCTTGACAGGCATTGCGGGTTTATTGGATAAATATGATATCAGCATTGAATGATGTGCTTTTTTAAGTATCTTTTGGATGTTTTTGAATGATCATCAAACCATTCACTTATAAGGTTGTTTAATTCATATTAAATGTAAAACGATTATGGGAAAAACCATTAGTATATTGGGTTGCGGCTGGTTAGGTGAGCCGTTAGCTGATTTTCTCATGGAGAAAAACTGGCAAGTAAAAGGCGCTACAACAACCAGTTCTAAATTATGGGCTTTAAGGATGAAAGGCATTGAAGCCTATCAGATTAAATTAGGTGAAGTTACCCTGCCTGATGGTTTGTCTGAATTTTTGAAAAGTGAATATTTGGTGGTGAATATTCCACCTAGTAAAGGGATGCGAGAAGGGGCGTTGTACATTCCATTTATAAAAGCAATCGAAGCTTCGCCGGTGAAAAAAGTCATCCTGGTAAGTACCACTTCAGTGTATCCTAATTTCCATGGTGAAGTAGAGGAAGGCATGGCTGATACAACTAAACCTTTGGTCGGTATTGAGCAGGTTTTCCTGGATGGTTCTTCTTTTGAAACCACTGTGATTCGTTTTGGGGGGTTGATTGGCTATGATCGTCAGCCTTGTCGGTTCGTTATGTCTGCCTATAAAGTGATGGGCCCTGAAACACCTGTTAATATGATTCATCGGGATGACTGTGTCGGCATTATTGATACCATACTGGAAAAAGAAGCCTGGGGCGAAATATATAATGGTGTGGCGGATACACATCCAAGCAAACGAGATTTTTATAAGGCAGCTTGTGAGTCAATAGATGAAGAGCCCCCTTTGTTTGATGAATTGCATCCGGGGTCGTTTAAGATTGTTAGTAATACTAAATTGAAAACAGAATTAGGGTATAACTTTATCCATCCGGATTTGTTGAAATTGTATACACAATGAGATAAAGACTTTGGTTTGCGATTTCCTTGCTGCATAACAATCCCGAAGGGATTAAACAACAATAGCCACGGGTGAAACCCGTGGTTTCAACAATGCGTAATCATGAACTCTGGAGGAGTTCAACCCTTAATTACAATTTAAATAATTATAAGAATTTTATCTGCCAACGATCGATAAATGGAATTATTGGTAGTGTTTAGGTTTTTCCCCGTTTTATAGTGTTCTAGGTATTTAACTTTAAGAATCAGCCTAACGATTATGCGTTGCATGATACAGGTGCCGCCAAATTTTCTTAAAAAAGGTTTCTTGTATATTCCAGTATTGGGTCATTAACTCAAGTTAAAACATTTCTCCTTTATAAATAATGCATCATTTAAGTTATTGGTTAATGACAAGAAAAGTGACTTTTATACTGATTGGCCTGGGCTATGGTGAACGAATTACTCTAAAATGGATTTCATTTTCAGGTTATTAATTATTTTCACTATAATTATGTATTAATTCAACTTTAACCCATTGCCTATGAAACGCCTTTTCATTTACTTCTCAACTGTTCTGCTTTTTTGTGCTTGTCATTCAAAACCCGAAATATGAAGAAACAACTTTTAAGAGACTTGGCGGAGTTGGAGCACGCTTCAGTGATTACACCAGATATTGCCACAAGTATTAAGCAGTACTATACTCAAAAGGAAGTGAATTCCGGAAATCGCTTATTAACAGTATTCGGAGTGTTAGGTGCTTGTCTGGTCGGATTGGGTATTATCTTAATCATTGCTCATAACTGGGATGACTTGGGGCGCTTATTGAAGACGACCTTGGCTTTTTCACTCTTAGTGACCGGGCAGTTGATTGCTGTTTATGTCATCCTTAAAAAGCGGGATAGTGTGGCATGGCGAGAAAGTGCAGCTACCTTTTTATTTTTTGCCATTGGCGCCTGTATTTCGTTGGTGAGTCAAATCTATCACATTCCCGGTAACTTGAGTTCATTCTTGTTAACGTGGTCCTTGTTAGGGCTTCCTGTGGTATATCTGTTGCATTCATCCATGGTGTCGTTACTTTATGTGGGCGGTATTACCTGGTTTGTTTGTGAAACGGAGTATTGGTCACATGGGTTGGTATCGGGTCATTTTTATTGGCTGCTATTGGCTGGCATAATTCCTTATTATATTAATCTATTGCGGACGCCATCCGAAGGTAATTTTGCGATCTTTCACAATTGGTTTGTGGTGTTATCTGTTACCATATCGTTGGGGATATTTGGCAAATCGGAAGAACAGTGGTTATTTCCAGCTTATATGAGTTTATTTGGCATCTTCAATGTATTGGGGCAATTCTTACTTTTTACATCGATTAAGCGTCGTACTAATGCCTTCTTAATAATCGGTTCATTGGGGACCTTGGTTCTCTTATTGATAACAAGTTTTGATGGGGTATGGGTCGATATCTTTGGCGAGGAACGGGCTTTATCTTATTCAGTATCTTCCCCCGAGTTCATAGTTTTTACAGCACTTACTGCCGGCGCCATGTTTTTATTAGTTCGAAAATACCAACTGAAAAAACAGTTGCTAGGAAATCCGATGGAAATTGTGTTTGTCGTTTTTGCAGTTTTGTTTCTGATAGGCCATTTTACAGCGATCATCCCACTAGTACTGGTAAATCTTGTTATACTAATGATCGGCTTATACTACATTAGTTATGGTACGCGTGAAAATCATCTGGGACTACTAAACTACGGTCTGCTCATTCTCACTGCATTGGTCGTTTGCCGTTTCTTTGATGCCGATATCAGCTTTGTGTTAAGAGGTTTGTTGTTCATAACTGTCGGGATCGGATTTTTTGTTGCCAATTTGCGAATGCTTAAAAAAAGAAAGAATCATGGATAAGAAATATATACTTCCGTTTCTGTTTTTAGTTGTCGCATTAGTTCAATTATGGGTGCCCGCCAGTATGATTTGGAAAAGTGAGTCGGTTTTAAATGATGGTAAGGTGTTTCGGTTTAAAACTGCTCCCATTGACCCGGTGGATCCCTTTCGTGGTAAATATGTTACTCTGGCATTTGATGTGGATGAGCAAATTTCAACGGCCGATGTCGTTTGGTATAAAGATGAATATGTATACGTGAAGGTGTTAGCTGATTCAGAAGGTTTTGCCGAAATTGAATCCATTAGTAAAAAGCAGCCGGATGATTCGTCTGATTACTTTAAAACCACGGTCCGATATGCCGGAAAAGATGAAAATGGAGCGAATGTTCGCTTGCATTTCCCGTTTGACAAGTATTACATGGAGGAGTCCAAAGCCTTTGAAGCAGAAGTGGCTGTTCGTGAGTTGGCACAGGATCGTTCGCAGGTGGCTTATGCAATTGTTAGTATTCAGGATGGAGAAGCCAGGTTAAAAGAAGTGATGGTTAATGAGGTACCCCTAAAAGATTGGGTAGAGCAAATGATGGAAGAACGAGAATAATAATTTGTTAAAATCAATTTGTAAAATGTCACTCTGACTTAGTAATATTAGATGGAGTGGATAATAACTTAATACTTGTAGACTATGATTATTTATGGAGCCCGTGGGACACATCTTAAAACAGAACAGCTATCTCGTGTGAGTTGCCCTTCTTGCGGTGAAAAAGAGCATATGTATGACTCTGTTTTGGACGCTATGCCCACATCTTTTGGATACTGTTATTTCCTATCGAAGAAAGGGGTAGCGCATTGTTAGCATTGTAAGAAAACTTATGAGCGGAAGGAGATGCTCCAGGAATTGAAGCAAACGGTTAATAGAACACGTTCCGAGGTTAGATTTCCAATTTTGATATTAGTTCACCCATGTTTGTTATTGTAAGAACTAATAGTTGATAAATGAAAAAAGTTCTGGAGTCAATTACGGGTGATTGTTATAATATCCGCGTCTCACTTCATTGCAGTAACGGGAAATGTATCTGAATGCCTTGTAATTGCCCAATTCCCCCGCTTTCTGCCAATCTTTGCAGGCATTTTCTTTCAACCCGATGTTGTATTGTGCCACTGCCCGGTTGAAATAGGCATACACATCTTCAGGATCTTTTTCCAAAGCTTTGTTAAAATCATTGATGGCATCCAAAAAATCTTCGTTGGAAAACTTGATAGTGCCCCGTATGGAATAGACGCCAGCCAAATTGGGATTTAAATAGATGGCCTGATTGATGTCACTGCTGGCTAATTCTGTGTTGTTGAAATACTGCAGAACCAAACGGGCACGTTCGTAATAGGCATCGGCATACAGGGAGTCGTTATCAACGGCTTTAGAATATTGCTCCATGGCCCAACGGGTGTCCTTGTTCTGATTGAATTTTAGTTTCGTCGCTTCTACAATGGCCGGTGTAAAGGTCGGCATCCGGGATAAGCATAAATCCAGGTTGACCTGTGCTTCCTTTGGATTGTTGGTGTCCAGGTTTATTAATGCTTTAAAGTAAAAGGCATAGTGACAATCCGCATTTTTAGAAATGGCCGTTTGAAAATCCTCACGGCTACCAACCGAATTTTTATACCGAAAGCGGGAAATGGCTCTGAGGCTATAAGCTGCGGCATCATTCGGACAGCTCTTGAGGTGGCGACTGATGGTTTTAGCCGATTCCATATATTGCCCGGTCAAATATTGAATGACCGACTGGCTCAGGTTGCTGTTCAGGTGAATGTTTTTTTCAGGGTAAAACTGTAATTCACTGGTTCGTTTATTGATGGTGAGCCAGCTGGTGTCATTTAGTAAATGAGAATTGTAGACTATTTTTTGGGGGTCATTGGAGAGGCCGTTGAGGATACCGGTTAGTTCGCCTTTCTGATTAATGACCGGTGCGCCGTGCGACATTGTTCCATAGGGAGCATTGATTATTCCACATCGAGTAATAAACGGGAAGTAATTGATTTCACTCATCCGAGCCAATGAGGTGCCTTGTTCTGTTTCTTGCTCATGCGTGAAGATTAGTAATTCTTCGAATTCTTTGAATGATTGTTTAGCTGGTATCAGGTATGAAAAGTCCTTTTGTCGTGTTTGCTGAACTTTAACTAAAGTCAAGTTGCTGTGTGGATGCGTGGCTATAATGCGCTCTATCTTATAATCACGTCCATTTCTGGTAGTGATTATTGCTGAATCAGACTTTTCAAGAATGGCGCCTACAGTGATAGCCAGCCCGTCTGAACTAATAAAAAAACCGGAACTTGTTCCGGTTTGTGCACCGCTGTTGTTGTATCCGGTGATTTCAAAAACAGCTTTTTCTGTTTTTTCAATGGTTTGCATCAGACTTTGTCCGGATACGAGAAATGAACAAAAAAAAAGAATGAAAAATATAATGGGGTAAGCTAATCGCATGTCAGATAATTTATTGACTCAAAAATAAGAAAAAATGCAAAAGGATTTTACGATTTTTGAGGGATGCATTAAAATTATAGACATAAAAAAAGCCTGATCGATTGATCAGGCTTTTTTTCTGGGTGAAAGACCGGGATCGAACCGGCGACCTCTGGAACCACAATCCAGCGCTCTAACCAACTGAGCTACAATCACCATTTTGTTGTTTTGCGATGCAAAGATAGTATTTGTCTTTTAATATTTGCAAGAGTATTGAAAAAAAAACAAAACTTTTTTTTCCTTTGTATCCATTGATACATCTAGGATATGAAGTTTTTTATTGATAATCAGGAAGTAGACCGTCAGGTTGATAATGTGATGAAAAAATTGCGTTTACACATGAATGGGGAAACTTCGCATCAAATGAGCCAGCGTGGTATTATTTATCGTACTAATTATGGTGTCGGAATACCACATCTGAAAGAAATAGCAGCGCAATTGCCGGTTAGTTATGCATTGGCCGAACGTTTGTGGTATCGCGAAATCAGAGAGACCATGATTTTAGCAGCTATGATCGTGCCCCACCAGCAAATGACTATTGAAAAGTGTCAGGACTGGGTTAGGATGGTTACCAACATGGATCTGGTGGAAAGAACAACGCCTTTCCTTTTTGGTAAGTTAGAAGCTGCACCTGCATTGGCTAAAATATGGTTGGATAGTGACGAGCCATGGTTGGTGCACTTAGGATGCTATACGCTGGGTTGGAGTGTATATTATGCTCAAACATGTACTTCCCATCAAATGGACGATTTTGTGAATTTGATTTTAATGTGGAAGAATGATACCCTTGCAGAATATGCTAAGTCTATTTCATTTGTTATTCGAAAATTTATAAGACTAACTAAGAAAAGTAGCAAAATGTTGGATCAATTTATTGAGAAACTATCTGAGTCAGATTTAAAACAATTATTAATAACAGTTGAGGAGATACGAACTGAATTAGAATTCGTAAGGGATTAATCGTTCTGGGTTTACTTTCTGAATTATTTTTTTGTGTCCGAGGAATTAAGTGTAAGTAGATCGTTAAGATGTTTGTAAATTCAGGTTTATACAAGTTTGAAGCAATCTGAAAATCATCTTCTGGGAGACGATTTTTTAGTTATATTTGAGCCGGGCGCTGATATTTAAGTATGTAAATATTTAGGGAAGCGCAGGTAGTAACGAATAAACCTGAACATCAATGAGTAAGTTGGAATCATTTTTCGATAAGTATCGGAAGAATACAATTGGTTGGAATGCTAAATTGCAAACTCCATATGGTGAAAAGCCATTGGTTTATGCTGATTGGATTGCGAGTGGACGGTTATATGGGCCCATTGAAGATCTGATGAAAGAGAAGATCGGACCGATGGTGGCTAATACACATTCTGAGTCAAGTGACACTGGAATGATTATGACCAACATTTATAAGTTGGCGCATCAAACCATTAAAGAGCATGTGAATGCCGGGAATGATGACATTATTATTTCCGCCGGTTTTGGAATGACCAATGTCGTAAATAAATTGCAACGTATTCTGGGAATGCGTGTGCCCGAGCAGGCGCAGCGTTTCTGTCATGTTCCGCCCGAACAGCGGCCGGTCGTATTTATTACCCATTTAGAGCACCACTCCAATCATACTTCCTGGTTAGAGACCAATGCAGATGTTGTTGTTTTGGAGCCCGATGATCAATTGTTGGTGAATCCTGATTCGCTTCGAAAAGAGATAAAGAAATATGAGAATCGTACACTTAAGATAGGCTCTTTTAGCGCTTGTTCCAATGTAACGGGTGTTCGTGTGCCTTTTCATGACATGGCTCGAATCATGCATGAGCATGGCGGTTTCTGTTTTGTAGATTTTGCCGCATCGGCTCCTTATGATCCGATTAATATGCATCCTAAAGATCCGAAGGAAAGTTTAGATGCCATATTTTTTTCACCACATAAATTTTTAGGTGGTCCCGGTAGTTCGGGAGTGATGGTATTTAATCGTTCACTGTATCATAATACAGCACCTGATTGTTCTGGAGGTGGTACTGTAGATTGGACCAATCGATGGGGGAAATACCGCTACATTGATGATATTGAAGCGCGGGAAGATGGCGGTACGCCCGGATTCTTACAAGCTATTAAATCGGCTCTGGTCATTAAATTGAAAGAGGAGATGAACAGTCAGAATATTCGGGAGCGGGAAGAAGAGATTGTTGCCAAAATATTTAAAGAATTCCGTAAGATTCCGAGGATGAATATTCTGGCTGATAATGTGGATGAACGGCTAGGGGCAATTTCTTTCTATCTGACGGGTATTCATTTTAATCTGGTAGTCCGTTTGTTGAATGATCATTATGGGATTCAGGTTCGTGGGGGGTGTTCATGTGCAGGTACTTATGGTCACTATTTGTTACATGTTGATTATTACACTTCCAATAAGATTACCAGTAAAATTGATAAAGGAGATCTGTCTCAAAAGCCTGGTTGGGTTCGCTTATCCATTCATCCGACTATGAGTGATGAAGAAGTTGATTACATTATTGATGGCATACGTGCAGTAGCTGAAAATGCGGATGAAATGGAAATGGATTACGAATATTCAGCCTGTAAAAATGAATATTATCATAAAGATTTTCCGTCTAAGAAACCAAAGGATTATCATTCGTGGTTTGAATTTTAGGAAAATTAAAATAATCGTTTATTTTTGTGGTGAACCCTGATGGATTCACCTTTTTTTTATCTGAAAATGAAAGATTCTATGACGTTATACGAAGTAAATGATAACAGAACAAGGAAGGCATTTTTAGAAGTAGTGGACCTGATCTATGAGAATGATCAGGCCTATGTGCGACCGCTTGATGTATCTGTGAAAGAATTGTTTGATCAGTCCAAAAACAGTTTTTTTTCACATGGTGAGGCCATACGATTTATTCTTCAAAAAGAAAATGTGGTCATCGGACGTGTGGCAGCATTTATTAACTATAAAAAGGCCAAAGGTTACGAGCAACCAACGGGAGGTGTTGGTTTTTTTGAGTGTGTTAACGACCAGAAAGCAGCTTGTTTATTGTTTGATGCGGCAGTAAAGTGGTTGTCGGAGCGAGGCATGGAGGCCATGGATGGGCCCATTAATTTTGGAGAGAATGATAATTTTTGGGGGCTGTTGGTAGATGGATTCTCTCAGCCAGGTTTCGGAATGCAGTATAATCCGCCTTATTACCGAGAGTTTTTCGAGAGTTATGGATTTGAAAAATATTATGAGCAGGTGACCAATCATCTGGATGTGAAAAAACCATTTCCGGAGCGATTTTGGAAAATTGCGGGATGGGTCGTTCAAAAGGACGGATTTCATTTTAAGCATTTTTCCTGGCGTAAGGCCGATCAGTTTATAAATGATTTTGAAACGGTTTATAATGATGCCTGGAAGTTTCATGAGAATTTTACACCAATTGATAAAAGAGATCTTAAAAATACCTTGAAAAAGGCTAAATCTTTTATGATTCCTGAACTCATTTGGTATGCCTACCACAATAATGAACCCATCGGATTTATAGTTATGTTTCCGGATATCAATCAAATTATCAAGCATTTTAACGGGAAATTAAATCTGTGGAACAAATTGCGATTCCTTTGGATGAAACGAAATAAGGCCATGACGCGCATACGGGTAGTAATTTTGGGAGTACGTCCCAAGTATCAACGTTCGGGTATTGAGTCTGGTTTATTTTGGCAGTTGAAAGGTATGATGGATAAATATCAACATATTCAGGAGATGGAGCTTTCATGGGTAGGAGACTTTAATCCAAAGATGCGGGCCTTGCAGGAATCACTGGGTGCAACCTTTGGCAAGAGGCACATAACGTTTCGCTATATGTTTGATGAAGAGAAGCGTGGTGCAGTAAAAGCGGCCACAATTCCGCTAGATACTAAATATCAACACTAAAGAAATGAGAAGTTATTGTGGGTTTAGGTGGCACTTTTTTGAATTTTAAGTGATTAAATTATTTAAATATTTTGCGGATTAAATATTTATAATTTACCTTTGCAGTCCGTTAAAAAGTGGAAATTTTACAAGAAATATAAAAAATACGACAATGAAACAGGGAATTCATCCGGATAATTACAGGTTAGTAGCATTTACTGACATGTCAAACGGGGATACGTTCATTACTCGTTCTACTGTACAAACTAAAGACGCGGTTGAAATCGAAGGAGTTGAGTATCCACAAGTGAAAATCGAGATCTCAAGCTCTTCGCATCCTTTTTACACTGGTAAGATGAAATTAGTTGATACTGCAGGACGTGTTGATAAGTTTATGAGCAGATATCAAAAGCATTTAGAAGGACGTAAAAAATAATTACTTCCTATGAGATAAAAAACAAGCTTCGGTTTCACCGAGGCTTTTTTTTTATAATGAAATTTTCAAGCCCATGAATTTAGTTCTTTTTGATAATGAACAACGCGAAGCGTTGTTTCCACTAACATTCACCAGGCCTCAAGCTGCAATTCGTTCAGGTATTTTAACCATTAAGGAAAAATGGGAACATTATCTGCGGATAAATGGTAGTTATCTGACTACTGCTGCCATTGCTTTGAAATATCCACTGGCTGTCACTTCTGATACTTTTTATATAGCCGGTAATCTTCTCCCCAATGGAGAGTTAGTCGCTGCAATTCAGTCTTTAAAGTTCGGTGAGGGAATAACTAAAGAGGGAAATCTTCTGGCCATCCGGGCGGATGAGAAAGCTTGTCAAAAAATTCAGATTAACGATTTTAGTGATTGGCAGCTGAGTGACTGGAAGGCACCAGTTGTGCAAATTTGTTATGCCCATCAGTTATTGCCGATAAATAAGAAGGAGATTGATTCTGATTTTCTGTTGCTTACGGAAGGGCGACGATCGCAGGAAATTAGTGAGACAGTAACACTTGTTGGGGAGCATAAAAATCCTGAATGCAGAAACCGTATTTTCATTGAGGCAGGCGCTGAAGTAGAATATGCCTGGTTGAATCCACAAGAAGGACCTATTTATATTGGAAAAAATGCCATCATTCAGGAAGGAGCCATGTTGCGTGGCCCCATTGCTTTATGTGAGTCGGCTCAAATAAATATGGGTGCTAAAATTTATGGTGGCGCTACCATTGGACCTAGGACAAAAGTGGGTGGAGAAATGAGTAACTCAATAATTTTAGGATATTCCAATAAAGTACATGATGGTTACTTAGGTGATTCGGTCCTGGGCGAGTGGTGTAATTTAGGAGCAGATACTAATACCTCCAATCTAAAAAATGATTATGCCGAAGTGAAATTATGGGATTATACTAAGGGGAGATTTCAAAAAACTGGTCTGCAATTCTGTGGTTTAATCATGGGTGATTATTCTCGTTGTGCCATTAATACTGCGTTTAATTCGGGAACGGTCGTTGGCATTGGGACAAATATTTTTGGAAGTGGTTTTCCCCGTAATTTTGTACCCTCGTTTGTGATTGGGGGGCCGCAAGGATATAAAAGCAATGCTTCAGTGATTGTTAAACGAACCGCTAAGATGGCCATGCAGCGTCGAAATGTTGATTTTAGCCAGGCCGATGATGCGATTATTGATGAGGTGTTTGAATCGACTCAAAAATATAGGTCTTCATTCAGATAGTTTTTTTGGCACGTTCATTGACAACTAAGGGATAGTTGTTTTTTTTAGTCATGATTCAGACAAATTGTCATGTCTGATGAGTAATACGATGTTAATTCAATATGGATAATAAAAGGTTAAATTTAGATAAGGTGTTGATGTCAGACGTGTTTGAATCGGATGCTGACTTCATTCCCATTGTGGCCGATGAAGATGAACAAAACGTCAGCGAATTTGAGGTGCCTGACATTTTGCCTATATTACCTTTACGCAATACAGTGCTTTTCCCGGGAGTTATCATTCCTATTTCATTGGGTAGGGAGAAATCACTGCAACTAATTAAAGATATACAGAAATCCAAAGGTGTTTTTGGTGCTGTCGCTCAAATTGATGTGAAGGTCGAGGAGCCTCAGAAAGAAGATCTGTATGAAGTTGGGACGGTGGCTAAAGTGATCAAGGTGTTGGAAATGCCGGATAACTCCACTTCTGTTATTATTCAGGGGAAGCGGCGTTTTCATTTGGATGAGATAATCACTGATGAGCCTTACCATCAGGCAAAGGTAACTGCTTTGGATGATACTCAACCGGAGGAGGACAAGAAAGGTGAGTTCGAAGCCATTATCAGTTCGGTCAAAGATCTTTCTTTACGAGTGATTAAAGGCTCGTCAAATGTACCGCCTGAAGCTTCTTTTGCTGTTAAGAATATTGAGAATACAGGATTTCTGATAAACTTTGTATCTTCTAATACGGAGCTTAAAGTTAAAGAAAAGCAACGTTTACTTGAATGCGAGGACTTGCTGGAGCGAGGTATGTTTTTGCTGGAACATTTGGCGCGGGAAGTACAGATGGTAGAGCTGAAAAATGATATTCAAAGCAAGGTAAAGTTGGATATTGATCAGCAACAGCGCGAATACATGTTGCAGCAACAGATTAAAACCATTCAGGATGAGTTGGGCAATAGTCCCATTGAACAGGAGGTCCGCGATCTTAAGGAAAGAGCCGAAAAGAAAAAATGGTCGAAGGAAGTTGGTGAACTGTTCAAGAAGGAATTAGATAAACTGCAGCGCTTAAATCCTGCTGCCGGAGAATATTCAGTCCAGCATAATTATTTGCAGACACTGATTGATTTACCCTGGAATGAATACACAAAAGATATTTATGACTTAAAAAGGGCCGAGCGCATCCTGAATCGGGATCATTATGGTCTGGATAAAGTTAAGGAACGTATTCTGGAACATTTAGCAGTTCTTAAGTTGAAAGGTGAATTGAAATCACCTATCATCTGCTTGCATGGCCCTCCGGGAGTGGGTAAAACATCCCTTGGGAAATCAGTCGCCGAAGCTCTGGGACGCAAATATGTGAGGATGTCATTAGGAGGCTTGCATGATGAAGCTGAAATACGCGGTCACCGAAAAACATATATTGGCGCAATGCCTGGTCGAATCATCCAAAGTATTAAAAAAGCCGGGGCATCCAATCCGGTTTTTATCTTAGATGAAATTGATAAAATAAGCAATAGTTTTCATGGAGATCCGGCTTCTGCATTGTTGGAGGTATTAGATCCGGAACAAAACGGGACATTCCACGATAATTTCCTGGAAGTTGATTTTGATTTGTCCAATGTTATGTTTGTGGCGACTGCCAATACATTAGGAAATATTGCCCAACCGCTGTTAGATCGTATGGAATTGATAGAGGTGAGTGGGTATATTTTGGATGAAAAAGTAGAGATCGCCAAACGTCATTTGTTGTCGTATCAAATGGAGAATCATGGTATTCCCAAAGGATCCGTTTCGATTAATAGGAATGTATTGGGATACATTGTTGAGCATTATACGCGAGAATCTGGTGTTCGTGAATTAAATAAAGTTTTGGCGAAACTTTGTCGGAAGATGGCACTGAAATTGGCGATGGACGAGGAGTTTAAGAAGAATATAACCATTAAAGATGCCGTGGCTTTTCTGGGTGTGGAGCGTTTTTCGAAGGATAAATGGCAGGATAATGAAACCCCTGGTGTGGTTACAGGATTGGCATGGACAGCTGTCGGTGGTGAAATTCTTTTTGTGGAATCGAGTTTGAGTAAAGGGAACGGAAAGTTGACCCTTACCGGAAATCTGGGTGATGTAATGAAAGAATCGGCCGTTTTGGCTTTGGAATATTTGCGTGCCAATGCTGAATCTTTTGGGATTTCTGATGATTCATTTGATGAGTGGAACGTTCATGTTCACGTACCTGAAGGAGCGATTCCTAAAGATGGTCCATCAGCAGGTGTGACCATGGTTACTTCCTTGGCATCCGCATTTACTCAGCGTAAAGTAAGAGAACGCTTAGCTATGACTGGCGAGATTACATTACGTGGAAAAGTATTGCCGGTGGGTGGCATTAAGGAGAAAATTTTGGCTGCCAAACGTGCGGGTATTAATACCATTATTTTATCAGCGGAAAATCGAAAAGATATTGCTGAAATCAAAGATATCTACCTGGAAGGATTAGAGTTTCACTTTGTCAAGCAAATCTCTGAGGTGCTTAAGCTTGCACTTCTGGATGAAAAAGTTAAGAATGCATTGAATATTTAAATACCATAAGCGGGTCGGTCAATAACCGACCCTTTTTTTATGCATATACAAACTTCAAAGCTCGTTGACCACTTTGTATCTGGTCATTGAAGTAATAGGCTTCAAATTGTTTAATAAGTGTGTTCATGTTGGGCTCAACGCGCGAAAGAGTTTTTCTTATATAGCATTTTGGAATGTGCTTGTAGTAAGCTTGTGCCAGTGCCCCGGTTATGGAGGCAATGGTATTGGTTGGACCTCCAATGGTAATAGCTTTTCGTAAGGCATCTTCAAAGTTGGTGGAATCGAAAAATGCCAATAGTGCAAAGGGAACCGGAGTGTTGCATTTGTCAGCAATCATTTCTACATGATTTCTGAAATTGTTTGGGTTTACCTCAAACTCAGATTTATCGCTTAAGAAACGGCCAATTTGTTCTTTGCTATGACCTTCCTTTGCTAAAAAGATACTGCCTGCAACAAGTTGGGCATCTTTAATCTTAGATTTAGAAGCGTGTGTGACGTATGTTGCTCTTTTAGCTTCTTCAATTGCCTCCTCCAGTGAATGTGCTGAAAATCCTATGGGACTGATGCGTCTGGCAGCTCCATCACCCTGACTATCGTATTCAGAATGATGTTTGTCAGATAGTGCCCAATTCAGAAAATCTTGCTTGTATCCTGCTTTAGGGAAAAGACGCACCCATTCTTTGAGTGTAATCTCATAGGGTTTGTGATTTAATACAGCATCTGCCATTGCTAAAGTTAGAATCGTATCGTCAGTATAGGCAGATGAGGGTTTGAGTAGTTGAATTTCGGTTACTGGCTGTGGGGATTCAATGAATGCCGAGCCAATAATATCTCCTATTATTGCGCCTCTCATGTGATGTGGTTAAAAGTTAATTTAATGTAAGTTAAGGGTTAACAAACAGATTTAAAAGATACCATTTTTTTCCCGGAAAAGGAATGATTGATGTTAGTGGAATTGGCAAATGTGAGGTCTAATGGATATATTCTGGTGATTAGAATGTCGAAATTATTGACGAATGGCATTAATGTTTTTTCTCCTTATTTAGAAGGTGGGATAGATGGTGAATGATTGGATTTTTTATAATAAATTCAATAAATTAGTAGAAAAGGGATTGGGAACATGAATGAACGGCTGAAATACCTCCTTGGTTTTATCATTAGTATTGTTTCTATTGCACTATTATGGTATTATAAGGCAATTATCCTTTTTTTGGCTGTATCGGTTGTATTATCCCTTATCGCACGCCCCATTTTTGATCTGTTTAAGAAGATTAAGATCAGGAAGTGGGAGCCATCAAATGCTTTATCAGCTTTTTTAACAACTTTAATACTATGGATTTTTGTTGGAACCTTCCTGAGGTTAAGTATTCCATTCGTCATTCAGGAAATTCAATTTCTCTCTAATGTTGACTTAGACCTGGTATTTGAGCGAATAGAAAAGTTGTCAGATTCATTAGTGGTGCCCTTTCATCAGTCAGAATTCGGAAAAGCTGGTATGCTGCTATTTCAGGAACAAATTAAAGATGCAGCACTCAATATGTTCGATTTTTCCAGGTTGAGTGACTTAGTGGCTTCTTTTGCTGGTTTTTTGGGTAAGCTTTTCATCTTTGTTTTTTCGGTGACGTTTATTACATTTTTCTTTCTAAAAGAGGAATGGTTGATTATTGAAGGTCTCTTACTTTTTATTCCGATTCATTACGAAGAAGGTTTGCGTCATATGTTAAACTCTATTAAGACCTTATTACGACGTTATTTTATAGGAATTTTACTACAAGTTACGCTCATTAGTATTTTTGTTACCACTGGTTTTGTAATTGTTGGAGTTGGTTTTGAACATGCCATTATTATCGGTTTATTTTGCGGTTTTATTAATGTTATTCCCTATTTAGGGCCACTTATCGGAGCATTTTTTGGCACCATTGTAGGATTGATTGTCTATGTACAAATGACTGTTCCTCCTGAGTTTTATAGTTTCATGGGTGGGATTGTATTAGTTTTTGTAATTGTGCAATTGATGGATAATATGATATTTCAACCGTTTATTTTCTCGTCCAGTGTAAGGGCTCATCCGCTTGAGATTTTTCTCGTCATTTTAATGGCAGGTTATTTTGCCGGCATTGTGGGGATGTTTTTAGCTATTCCGGTTTATACCATTATTCGGGTGGTCGCACGCGAGTTCTTTTATAATTATAAGCTGGTTAAAAAACTAACAGAAAAATTAAGGGAATAAGAGACAAACATATCTCTTGTGCTGTATTTAGGCCATTCAAAACAATCATTGCATCAATTTGTTAAGAATTGTTGAAGTTGTGAATGTTAAAAAACACCAAAAAGAGTAAAGAAATTAAAAGAATTTGCGGGATTTTGATAAGCAGGGTGTGACTAAATGTTGAGAAAATTAATTGTGAAATGAGCAAACCTTTATCACCCTCCCTCATTTCGGGAGCATTTTTTTTAAGAATATTGTTAATCATTCTTATTTCAGTCAGCACGTTTTCAGGGGATGTTGATGCGAAAAACAAGAAAAAAGGTAAACCTGAACCTGATGTGAAAATTGGAGAGCGGCTGTATTACGGACTTATCCCCATGGGTGAAGGGGCTAAGGCTTGTGCCTCCTGTCATACCTATTACACGGCAGATACGATTAACTGGAATCCCTCACTTCTTGACATGGCACAAACAGCTGTGGAAATGGATCTGGCCACTTTTAAGAATCACTTGACAAATCCTTCAGGAGGTATTCGGGATAAAGTACATGTGAATTATGACATGATCGATGAGCAGGTGTTTCATCTGTATGGTTATTTGACCGGGGTTGCCGATACTGGTGTTCCATCTCAACGAATGTCCATTAATACGATTCTCATCTTTCTGTTGATAGGGGCTTTGATGGCCGCGGCTTTACTTGATCTTTTTATAACAAAGAAAATACCCTACAAAGCCGTTCATATACTTATTCTTTTGTTGGGGATTGGTTATCAATTATCGGTTGTCACCGAAGAAGCCATTGATTTAGGACGAAGTCAGGATTACCGTCCTGATCAGCCAATTAAGTTTTCCCATAAAGTGCATGCCGGTGATAACAAAATTGAGTGCTTGTATTGTCATTCTAATGCGGATGAGGGTAAATCTGCAAGTATTCCCGGCGCCGGTTTGTGTATGAACTGTCACATGATGGTGCGAAATGGCACTAACTCCGGGCAGTTTGAGATTGCCAAGGTGGTGGATCATTCTGAAAATCATAAAGATATTGAATGGGTGCGTATCCACAATTTGCCCGATCATGTGTTCTTTAATCACTCGCAACATGTGAAGGTGGGTGGTTTGGATTGCACTGAATGCCATGGACAGGTGGAGGACATGCACATTCTGAAACAGCAAAAGGATTTGTCTATGGGATGGTGTTTGGATTGTCACAAAGAGACCAATGTTAAGTTTGAAGAGAACGATTATTACGAAACTTTTCAAGACTTGCATAAAGACCTTGAAGAAAGTGTGCGAGATAGTATTCAGGCCGCTGATATTGGCGCCAACGACTGTATGAAGTGCCACCATTAATAACCAATTGAATACTGCCAAACATGAAAAGGAGTTTTTTTCATGTCTACCAAACCGATAGAAAAATAGTAAGCAATGAAAGAATACTGGAAAACCATTGAAGATTTACATCCTGAAACACAGCAGGAAGTGAAAGAGAAGTCTTCATTTCTTCTTTTTGATGGCAACGAATCCACATCTAATTCACGTCGTGATTTTCTTAAATACTTTGGGTTTAGTATTGCTTCAGCTGCGGTTTTGGCACGTTGTGAACGGCCTGTCAAAAAAGCAATTCCTTTGTTGATTCAGCCCGAAGAAGTAAAGGCAGGTACAGCTAATTATTATGCCTCGGCTTTTTACGACGGGAATGAGTTAGTACCTATTCTTGTAAAAGTGAGAGATGGACGTCCTATTAAAATTGAAGGAAATGATTTGTGTGAGCAGACCGGGGGGGCTACTTCAGCACGGGTTCAAGCTTCATTACTCAATTTGTATGATGAATCCCGGCCCGATCAACCCCGATTTAATGGAGAGCCGGTTTCCTGGGATAATGTGGATGCAACGTTGATTCAAGCGCTAACAACATGGAACAGTACGAAGCAATTTGTGATATTAACCCCGACCCTAATTAGTACCTCTTCTTTACACTTGATTGATGAGTTAAAAAGGAAATATTCGTTCATCCTGCATGAAACCTTTGATGCGATATCTTATGCCGCCTTACGTGAAGCGTATCAACTTTCATTCGGCGCATCTATCATCCCGGATTTTCGTTTCGATAAAGCTCACCTGGTCGTGGGATTTAATGCTGATTTTTTGGGAACATGGTTACAGCCCGTGGCTTTTGGCAGACAATATGCCTCGGCGCGTAAATTATCCGGTGGTCAAAAGGTAATGATGCGGCATGTGCAGTTTGAAGCCAATATGTCATTAACCGGTTCCAATGCTGACGAGCGCATACCTGTGGCGGCCGTTGATGAAGGGTATTATCTGGCAGCATTGTATAAGATCATTTCCGGGCAAGATGGATCAGATGCTCCTCATCCAATTCAGAAAATCGCCGGGGAATTAATTCAATCTAAGGGAAAGTCATTAGTGGTGTCCGGAACGAATGATTTGAGCATCCAAAGATTGGTATGTGCCATTAACCAACAACTAAATAATATTGGAAAAACCATTTTGGTAGATGAACCTGTTCGTTTATATCAAGGCAGCGATAAGGCTTATGAAGCTTTAATTAATCGAATGGCAACCGGTCATGTTGGGGCGATTGTTTTTTGGCATAGTAATCCGATTTATCATGCACCGCTACAGGGACGACTGGAAGCAGCTATTAATAAAGTGCCGTTAAAAATTTCGATGACGGCTCAACAAGATGAGACCTCTCAATTGTGTGATTATGTGTTACCTGCTAATCACTTTTTGGAAAGTTGGGACGATGCAGAGGTGAAATCTGGATTTCATACTTTAGTTCAGCCAACAATCCGTCCGCTTTTCGATACACGTCAACCACAGGAGAATTTCCTGAAATGGGCACAATTCGAGGGTAATTATTATGACTATATCAAACTCTATTGGAAAGAGAATATTTATAACAGGACATTATCCAAAGGGCGTCAGTTTGAGGCCTTCTGGAAAACATCCTTGCGCGATGGATTGGTCCTGGCTGACGGTAGGCAGACATCAAAAGCATTGAGCTATGTGGATGCTGATGTGAAAGGAGTGATTGTAGCCTTTTCTTCATTAGCATCTAACCAGGAGCCAGAATTAGTGCTTTATCAAAATGTGCCTATTGGGGATGGCTCTCAAGCTAATAATCCTTGGTTACAAGAATTACCCGATCCGGTGAGCCGGATTTGTTGGGATAATTACCTGGCTGTGTCACCTGCATTGGCTTCTTCAAGAGGATGGTCACAAGGGGATGTGGTGAAGGTCAATACTATGGATTTGCCTGTATTGGTGCAGCCTGGTATGGCTCGAAATACTTTAGCAGTAGCTGTTGGGTATGGACGATCGCATGCCGGGATGGTGGCCACTGATTTGGGTAAAGATGTAATGCCTTTGGTAACGATGAAGGATGGATTTCGATCTTATTCCATTGGTAAAGTAGAAGCGGTAGATGCAGGTTCAACCTATGAACTGGCCGCTACTCAATCGCATTATTCCATGGAAGGACGTGCCCTGGTACGTGAAACGACATTTGCAGAGTACCTGCAGAATCCGGCCGCTGGAAATGAGATGCATGAAGAATATGAGGGATTAAAAACCTCCTTGTATAAGGCGCATGAATATAAAGGGCACCATTGGGGAATGGCCATCGATTTGAATGCTTGTATTGGCTGCAATGCCTGTGTGGTAGCTTGTTCTGCCGAAAATAATGTACCCGTGGTAGGGCGCAATGAAGTACGTCGGTCACATGAAATGCACTGGTTGCGCATTGATCGTTATTATGCCGGTGATCCGGATAATCCGGAGGTGGTTCGACAACCCGTCATGTGCCAGCATTGTGATAATGCACCGTGTGAAAATGTGTGTCCGGTAGCGGCCACCAACCATAGCTCAGAAGGCATTAACCAAATGGCCTATAACCGTTGTATTGGCACCCGTTATTGTAATAATAATTGTCCCTACAAAGTGCGTCGGTTCAATTGGTACGATTATACCGGAGCGGACTCGATACCCAATAACCGTGTTGATGTGGCAGGCATGACATTGGATCTGAAACGTATGGTGTTAAATCCCGATGTGACGGTTCGCGCCAAAGGGGTGATTGAAAAGTGTTCCTTCTGTATTCAACGCATTCAGGATAAAAAATTAACTGCCAAGAAAGATGGCCGTTCCTTGAAGGATGGAGAAATACAAACTGCCTGTCAACAAACCTGTCCGGCCAATGCGATTGTGTTTGGGGATATGAATGATCCCGATAGTGAAATTTCGAAGCATCTGAATGACGCCCGTCAGTATGGTTTGCTGGAAGAGATTCACACCTTGCCCTCTGTGGTTTATTTATCGAAAGTAAGAAACAAAGACAAGCATAAAACCCTAAGCTGATGTACGTATCACCAGTCAGAGAGCCGTTGATAAGCGGTGAAAAAAGCTATGAAAAGGTAACGCGGGATATCTGTTCGCCAATGGCCGGTAAACCGGGTAAGTTATGGTATGCCGGTCTTACTATGGCAGTGATCGCTTTGATGTTCGGATTGTTTTCCATTTTTGTCACCGTTTGGGATGGCATTGGTACCTGGGGACTTAACCGCACCATTGGATGGGGTTGGGGAATCACCAATTTTGTGTGGTGGGTGGGTATTGGCCATGCCGGCACATTTATTTCCGCCATCTTATTATTGTTTCGACAGAAGTGGCGCACCTCCATCAATAGAAGTGCGGAAGCTATGACCATTTTTGCAGTGATGTGCGCCGGTTTGTTTCCCTTAATTCACATGGGACGCTTACCATTGGCCTTCTTTATCTTTCCCTATCCCAACACACGTGATGTATGGGTGAATTTTAACTCGCCTTTATTATGGGATGTATTTGCCATTTCTACTTATTTCCTGGTATCTCTGTTATTTTGGTACATGGGATTAATTCCGGATATTGGTACCATTCGCGATCGGCTGGTTCCCGGGATTAAGAAAAAGATCTATGCCTTCTTGAGCTTTGGATGGACGGGGTCGGCACGTCATTGGGCCCGTCATGAATCCATGAGTTTGATTTTGGCCGGGCTGGCTGCGCCTTTAGTATTGTCGGTACACACAATCGTAAGTTTCGACTTTGCAACGTCGGTCATTCCGGGTTGGCATACCACAATCTTTCCACCTTATTTTGTGTCGGGAGCTATTTTTTCGGGTTTTGCCATGGTATTGACCTTGATGATCATCACCCGTAAAGCTTTGCATCTGGAAGACTATATCACCAAAAACCATGTTGAATCGATGAATAAAATCATTATCACCACCGGTTCAATTGTCGGAATCGCCTATATCACCGAATTGTTCATGGCGTGGTATTCAGGTGTAATCTATGAGAAATTTGCCTTCTGGAATCGTGCCTTTGGCCCCTATTGGTGGGCTTACTGGATTATGATGACCTGTAATGTGATTACCCCTCAGCTATTCTGGTTTAAGAAGATTCGTCGCAGCCTGACCATCACTTTTATCATCTCCATTTTTGTGAATATCGGCATGTGGTTCGAGCGATTTGTGATTATCGTGACTTCATTGCATCGTGACTTTTTACCTTCTAGTTGGAGTATGTATAAACCAACCTGGGTTGAGGTTGGAATTTACGTGGGGACCTTTGGGTTGTTTTTCACCATGTTCTTTCTCTTCATCCGGTTCTTCCCGGTGATAGCTATTGCCGAAGTGAAAAGTGTGTTGAAAAGTTCGGCCGAAAAATTTGTAAAAAAGAAGTAATGCATAGGGAGCTTTTAGTAGAATCGATTATAACTCAATAACCATGAAACAAAAAACTTATGTTTCAGGCTATTTCAATGACGATAAAGATTTGATTGTAGCCATCAAAAAACTACAAGAAAAAGAGGTTGTTATTGCGGATGTACGCACCCCTTTCCCGGTTCATGGATTGGATACTGTACTTAATTTACGGCGTTCACGACTGCCCAAAGCGGGATTTGTGGCGGGTGCCGTTGGCCTTATTGTAGGATTTGGTTTTCAGGCATGGGTGTTTACAACCGGTTGGCCTCTTAATTTCGGAGGAAAACCATTTATGTCTGTTCCTTCCTTTATACCCGTTGCCTTTGAGGTAACTGTTTTATTTGCAGCACTCGCTCTGGTTTTTGGATTTCTAATACGCAGTGGATTGGGCCCTGGGGCACCAGTAGAAATATTTGATGAAGAGGTAAGCAATGACCGCTTTCAAATTCTTTTAACTGCCAATGCGACAAAGATGGAGAGTTCGCAGCAATTGCTGCATGAAGTAGGTGCCTTGGGGATCAAAATTCACGAACCTAAATCTTAACTGAGCATGATGTATAAGTCATTTGATTTTACACAAAAGATAAAATCCAGGATTATTAGTTTGATGGGGATAGGTGCCATATTGGCAGCTGTAGGCGTTGTTCTCAACCTGGATCACACACATCGTATTTGGGCAAATGTGTTGCTCAATGGTTTTTTCTTTACTGCAATTGCACTGGGTGCCGTGTTCTTTGTGGTGGTACATGTGTTAGGCGAATCGGGTTGGCACACGGCTATTCAACGAATCCCTGAGGCCATGGGGCAGTTCATTCCGATCGGTGGAATTATCTTACTCATTGTGGCCGTATTAGGGATGCATGATATTTACCACTGGAGTCATGCCGGGCATCTGGATAAAATATTGGAAGGTAAGAAAGGCTATCTCAATCCCATTTTCTTCATTGTTCGAACAGTGGTTTATTTAGTAGTCTGGACTTTGTTGATGTGGAAATTGCGGCAACTTTCATTGGCATCGGATCATTCTGATGATCTGAAATTATTTTCACGCAGCCGTATTTGGGCCGGAATTTTCATCGTTATATTCGCTGTAACGAGCTCTGCCTCGGCATGGGATTGGATCATGTCCATTGATGCGCATTGGTTTAGCACCTTGTTTGGCTGGTATATTTTTTCCGGTTTCTTCGTGTCTGCTGTAGCTGTCATTATTGTGTTATTGTTTGTGTTAAGGCGCATGGGGTATATGGCGCATGTAAACGATGAACATTTTCATGATTTGGGGAAATACCTGTTTGGCTTTAGTATTTTCTGGGCCTATCTCTGGGTTTCTCAGTACCTCTTAATCTGGTACAGTAATATTCCGGAGGAGACTGTTTACTTCGTCAAACGTCAGGAGGATTTTTCTGTCATCTTCTTTATGAATGTGATTATTAATTTTGGAGCGCCGTTGTTGATGTTGATGTCGCGGGGAGCCAAGCGCCGCTTAACCTGGTTGATGGTAACTGCCATTGTTGTTTTTATCGGGCATTGGATCGATCTTTATGTGGCCATAATGCCGGGTGTCATAGGCCAACCGCATTTTGGTGTTCTGGAAGTGGGGATGACAGTACTTTGTCTGGGATGCTTTTTATTCATATTCTTCCGGAGTTTTGCCAAAGCCCCTGTTGTGCCGGAAAATCATCCTTACTTTAAAGAAAGCTTTGAATATGATAACATTCGATAAAAAAAGGAAGTGTATGAAACCATTCAAACCATTCCTGTTGGGTGTTTCCATAGCGCTCTGTCAAATTTCATGTGATGATAACCGCAATCATCCGGGCTATCGTTATTTTCCCGATATGGAGCAGTCTCAGGCCTATGAAACGTATTCATCCAATCCGGTGTTTGCCGATGAAAAGACCAATCAATTACCACCTGAGAATACCATTCCAAGGGAGATGATTCCTTATGATTTTGAGAAAACACCGCTGAATCGCACGTGGGCTGGTGAAATGATTACGAATCCCTATGCAGGTGATGATTCTGTTTTGGAAGAAGGAAAGCGCTTGTTTGATATATATTGTGTAAACTGTCATGGCGACAAAGGGGATGGACAAGGTTTTTTATTTACCTCACAAAAGTATCCCTATCCGCCTGCTTCTTTAATTTCTGATAAAATAAAAGATAATCCTGAGGGTGAAATATTTCACGTGATCAGTATTGGCTATGGTGTGATGGGGGCTCATGA
>JAEINY010000047.1 GCA_016342595.1 Marinilabiliaceae bacterium | reverse complement strand
TTAGAGGAATCTATATTTTTTGGGAAAAACAGGTACGACCAAAATTTAACAGGGTTGCCAGCTCCCAATCCGGTTGGATTCTTCTCTTTCCATTTGGGAGGGCCATACATGTACACTTTATCCACATGGGCTATGTCGCCCACTTTCTCGTACCATAATAGATCATCCACCATTTTTTCCAATTTGTCCAGGCGATGACGCATGTTGTAGTCGTCGGATTTAAGCTGATCTAAAACTTCTGTATTTATTTGCCCAAAGCTTGTACTAAAAGAGGTAAGTACGAGAGCACAGAATGCAATAATGTTCTTCATAGGTTAATTGTATTGGATGTAGAATTTTTGTTGCATCAAGATATAGATAAATATGTTGATGTAAAAACAGCTAAGATGAACTATAAAAAAAGCCAGGTTGGAAGGCCTGACTTTTCTCTATTTTTGAGGTATTAAGTATTATACATCCAGATCAACAACAGTAATTCCACTGCCACCATGTTGAAGATGCTCATCTTTAAAATTACTCACAAACGGAACTGTAGCCAGGTACTCGCGAATCATTTGGCGCAAGATGCCATTTCCTTTTCCATGTAGGATTCTTACGGTTGGTGCTTCACACATAATGGCTTCATCAATGTGGGTGATGACGCGTTGCACGGCTTCATCGCCGCGTACGCCACGTAGATCGATATCCGCTTTAAAGGAAAGTTTGGATTCGCGCACTCGCTCGGTGGCGTTAGAAACCACAAAATTCATTTGGTTCTTTTTCGTTGCCTTTTTATCCGTTTTCTCCAATCTGTTTTGTTTGACTGTTGTTCTGAGGTTTCCAAAAGCAACAACAGCTTCTTTACCCAAAATATCCAACACTTCGCCGGGAGTGGCTTGTCCTTTGAGTTTTACGGTATCGCCTTTTTGGATAGGGGTTTCGGGTGTTTTCTTAATCGGTTTTGCTGTTGGTTTATCCGTTTTTGTTGCTTTTTCAGCTTTTCGTTTTTCCCGATCTTTTATTTGTTTGATTTTGCGATCAATATTTTCGACATTCTCCTTTTTCTGCGTTGCATCTTCTTTAAATTGATCCAGCTTCTGTCGGGCAGCTTTCGTTTTCTCTTTTTCGGCTTGAGATTCTTTTATGGTGCGAATGGTATTTTCAATCTCTTTGTTGGCTTTAGCCAACATGAATTCAGCCTCGTTTTTGGCTTTCTCTAAGATCTCTTTTCGCTCCTTTTTTACGTTTTGAAGATCCAGTTGATAGCGCTCCAGTACATCGGCCAGTTTTTTCTCATTGAGACGAATGGTATTTCGTTTTTGCTCCCAATAGCGTTTATCCCGCACAATTTCACGGAGGTTTTTATCGTAATCAATGTGTTCCTGTCCGATCTTATCTTTTGCTTTTCCTAAAATACTCTCAGGTAATCCAATTTTACGGGCAATTTCAAAAGCAAAGGAACTGCCGGGTTGCCCCATCTCTAATTTATAAAGCGGTTGAATCTGGTGCGTATCAAATAGCATGGCCCCATTTTCAATGCCTTCGGTTTGCGAGGCTAAATGTTTCAGGTTGGTGTAATGGGTGGTAATTACGCCATACACTCCTTGTTTATTCAGCTGTTCCAGTACACTCTCCGCAATAGAGCCACCCAACATCGGCTCTGTACCTGTTCCGAATTCATCAATCAGAATAAGTGTTTCACTTTTGCTGTAGCGCAAAAAGTGTTTCATGTTAAAAAGATGCGAGCTATAGGTGCTCAAATCGTTTTCTATGGATTGCTCATCGCCAATGTCAATAAAAATATCCTTGAAGAAACCCATTTGGGAGGCCTCGTGCATGGGCACTAATAAACCGCTTTGAAACATGTATTGAACCAATCCCACCGTTTGTAAACAAACGGATTTACCGCCGGCATTGGGTCCTGAAATTAGTAAAACGCGCTGTTTGGGATGCGCTAATTCCAAATCAAGGGGTATCACTTCTTTTTGCACCGCTTTATGTTGCAAGAACAATAAGGGATGCACTGCTTTTCGCCAACGAAAGTTTTGTTGATCTTTAAATTCAGGTAAGGTGGCATCAATGCTAAGTGCAAATTTGGCTTTAGCCCTGATGAAATCAATCACTCCCATGAAATGATACGATTCCAGCAAGGCATCAATGTAAGGCCGAATGCGATCAGCCATGTCAATTAAGATGCGGTGGATTTCACGACGTTCGGCATATTCCAACTCGCGCACTTCATTGTTGATCTCAACCACTTCAGTTGGTTCTATGAACGAGGTTTTACCAGTGGCGGACTCATCCTGTATGATACCATTTATTTTTCGTTTGTTGGCTGCCGCAACCGGAATCACAGCACGACCATCCCGGATGGATACCGTCACATCCGAATCCACCCATCCGCTTTGTTTAGCTGCTTTTAGGATAGAGTTCAGTTTTCGGGAAATACTACTCTGCTTACTAAATATCTCCCGGCGTATGCGGGCTAATTCAGGTGACGCATTATCTTTAATTTTACCATGTTTGTTAAGAATGCCATCAATGCTGTCTAATAAAAACGGGAATACCTCAATTTGTTCAGCTAACTCTTTCAAGTAGGGATAATCCTCCCGTTCTTTTTTGTTGAAGAAGCGACTGATGTCAATGATGGTGGTCAGTGAGCGTTTGAGATCGAACAGTTCACTTTCATCCATAAACCGGCCTTCAATACGGATGCGCTGCAAAGGGGCACGCAGGTCAATAAAATAACCTGTTGGAAAGGTGTCTTCCTCCAGGCATATCCTAAGAAACTCAAATGTTTGATGTTGTTGAATTTTAACAGCATCAAAATCCGAGCTAAATGTCATATTATCCACCTCCTCTTTCCCCGGTGTACATAAACAGTAATTCTTTACCATTTCACGAATACGGGTAAACTTTATCTTATCTTCAAAATTACCTGGATAGATCACAATTCAAAATTTTTGTCAAAAGTAACAAAAGCCTCTCTAATTGTGAAATAGTAAAGGATACAGATCGGCCTATTAAGACAAGTGAAAAAAAAACACTTTTTTTTACCTTTTTCTATTGACACCAGCAGCCAATGAGTGTATTTTTGTCTCTGAAGCTTAAAACGATAGGCTCTCCTGGTCCCCAAATATAGAAACATTCGGATGTGTGTGAGGTTTAGGTTAGAATTTTTTAGAATGTTTCTCTGCCTGTCCACTGTGACAGGCTTTTTTTATGCCCTTATCTGGACAAGTCAGAAGCCAGGACCAAACAAATGAATAATGAATTTCGATCAACGACCCGGATAATCATCGGGAGATGAACGTCGAATTCTTAAATCATAGATTGTTAATCATCATTCATTATTTTCATGACCTCACGGATTTAATGCATGACTGGCCAGGTGATCAATTGCTTCAAACAACTTTTGAGGCGTGGTGATGCGCCATTTAACCTCGTTGAATCGTCCACCATACAGTAGGTAGTAATTCAGATTTATTTTATCGAATTCTTGTAACACATGTTCTCTGAAATTAATGGCTACGATCCAGCCGTCCTCAATATCGTTAAACCAATCTTCATAATAGGAGTCATCTGAATAATGAAAGTTCAATACATTTTCGCCAATGAGAATAAATTTCTGAATACCCTTTTCTTCGAGATGTTCAATAATATTTCGTTTTAAATACATGATATCATTATAGAGACAATCGTTCCATTCGCCCAGCATCTCTATGATGGTGTATTGCTTTTCATAATTGGTGTAAAGAATTTTTAGATAGAGGGTTTTTGAACCAAAATTTTCCCACTGGGGATGAATGTAGTAATTGTAAATGGTATCCCGATAGATGAGTGCATCATGTACTTCGCCAAAATAGGGAGAAAGTGGATCTTCCGATGCTTTATAAAGCTTATCCCATCTGGAAAAGGGTTCAATAGTCTGCATGTTTTTTTCTGCAAAAGTAAGTGATAAACGGGCAATGGCGTGCTTGTTTTGATGAATTTGAGTAGGACAGCCATTTTTTACGAATGAATTAGTATTAATTACGCGCTTTTTTTTGTCAGTTTTTAGGGTGATTTAATTCATGAAAAAAAAGGCAATAGGTTGATTTAAGTCTTGTTTTGGATTTTTAACAGATTCTAATTTTGGTGTGACAAATTAATTAGACTTTATGAGTGCGTTAAAGAAATTAAAGGAAAGAGGATATTTAGAGCGCCGACGCTACGAAGCGCTGCTTTTTCTCTTGATATTCGGTGCTTTTTTCGGATATCTCGGACATGTGATGGGTGTGACCAACTTGTTGAACACACTGATGCGAACTGCCCATGACCTATTAATGAATACCGTATTTTTCATTATGGGAATTACGGTGATCACCGGTGCTTTGGGCCGCTTGATGATTGAGTTTGGTGTCGTCCGTCTATTGGAGGTCATGTTAGCCCCTTTGATGCGGCCCCTGTTTAATTTGCCAGGAGTGAGTGCCTTGGCTGGTTTGATGACTTTTTTCTCCGACAATCCAGCTATTATTAGCCTTTCAAATGATAAAAATTTCAGTAGATATTTTAAGACTCACGAATTAATTTCATTGACCAACTTCGGTACTGCCTTTGGTATGGGATTAATCGTGCTGGCTTTCATGAGTGGGCTGGGATATTTTTCCGGTGCCATGATTGGTTTGGCCGGTGCAGTTATTGGGGCGGTTATTTCGACCCGTTTGATGCAGTTTTTTATTAAAGGGAAAATTGCACCTGACAAGCAATTCGAAGGTGCTGGTGACGAAGAGCAGATCACTTTTAAATCAGAAGGTAGTACATTTCAGCGTTTCTTAAATGCCATGTTGGATGGTGGTAAATCAGGTGTAGATTTAGGTTTAGCGATTATACCCGGTGTATTGGTGATCAGTTCCATCATCATGATTATTACCTTCAAACCGGCTGATCCAACGATTGGATATCAGGGATTGGCTTACGAAGGGGTTCCTATTTTACCGCATGTAGCTGGTTGGTTTTCAGGTGTGTTTGATTTTCTGTTTGGATTTAAAAATCCTGAATTGATAGCCTTTCCGGTGACCTCTCTTGGAGCTGTGGGAGCTGCCCTCTCCATGGTGAAGGCTTTTATCGCACAAGGAATTGTGGGTGGTAATGAAATTGCAGTTTTCACTGCTATGGGAATGTGTTGGAGTGGTTATTTAAGTACGCATACAGCGATGTTGGATACACTAAATTTTAGAGAATTAACCTCTAAAGCCTTGTTGGCTCATACGATTGGTGGATTGCTGGCAGGTGTATCGGCGCATTATATTTTTGTGTTGTTGAGTTATTTTGGAATCGTATAACAATTGAAATCTTAATTGCCATAGTTTTTTGATTTTAGCAAAAAAAAGGCGGATCTACTTGATCCGCCTTTTTTATATCGTATTTGTGAATTTAAATATTTGCCAGTTTATTGAGTAGCTTATCAAAGCCTAATAACACTAAAATCCCGGTGGCGATGAAGTAAACAATGGCCGGCATCTGTTGCATCACTGCATAATACTTGCTAAATGATTGACCTAAGCCTTTCAGGTTGGATAGATCCACATTGATATTCAGGTTTTGCCAGTATTCCAGTAAGACAGAGGCATCGATTAGAAATGTGATGGCCAGTATGGCTGAGATGCCTAAGAGAATCCATAGCCTGTTCTCTTTAGTGATCATGGGCCGGTAAGTCACAGGATTGGCAGTCCAGTCCTGAAATACCCGGTTCATGATATCTTGTCTCATATTTTGAGGAGCTGCCTCCGGTTCAAAATCTGTAAACAGATCTTTCAGGAATTGGTCCTCTTCCGGTATATTATTTTTAGCCTTCGTCATGGTTCCAAAATTACAAAATTGTATTCAACTCTTCCCGCAGTAATAAATTCAACTCCTTCTGAAGCTGCTTGCGTCCCCGGTGTAACTTTACTTTTACATTAGATGCCGATAGTCCGGTGGTATCCGTAATTTCATCAATGCTATTGTCTTTGTAATAATACAATAGCACAATAAAAGCATCTTCTTCCTTTAACTTACCCAGTGCTTTTTTTAGTATTTTTTTCCGGTCTTGCTTTTCCAGCTGATGCATGTTTGATTCGGCATAATTCATTTCAAACTGTGCCACTTCTTTACTTTCCAGATCGGCAGATACCGGTTTTCTGCTTCTGATCTTTGAAATCGCTGTATTGTATACGATACGGTACAGCCAGGTGGAAAAATTAGCATCACCTTTAAATTTGTCCAACGACTTGTACGCTTTGAAAAAAGCATCTTGCGCCACTTCTTCAGCCTCCTCTTTGTTCTTAACAATGCCCATGGCCAAAGTAAATGCCATATGCTGGTATTTATCAATGATTTGGGCAAATGCTGATACGTCACCAGCCTTAACTGCCTTGAGCAGGGGTATGTCATTCGCTTTGTCCATTCAAAAAGTAAGACGCCGGTTTCGGAATAATGGTTACAACCTTCAGCTAAAATAATGGTGCAAACGCAAGGAAGCAAAGTTTTTTCAATTATTATTTGATTTGAAAGTGCGTTTTTATTTCGGCATGAGTGCTTTGAGAAAATAGTCAGGAGCTTTTATCAGATAATATCACAGATTCTCATGTGAAGAATGGTGTCTGTTTGTTATAAACAACCTAACCTGGACAAGTCAGAGCCAAATGATGAATAGCGATCAACAAATGAAGAACGCCGAATTCATAAATCACAAATCGTTAATCAATATTCATCATTCCTATGAACCCAAAAATGATATCCTGCCAACTAATACAAGAATATCAGTAGTAAGAGCCTAACTCCTATCAACCTCAGGACGCATCTAATTATCGCATTAGTAATTCACTTCATCATATTTTTAAGGCTCTGTGCCCATTTCCTTTTCCTGAACTTTGCGCTCTCGGTGGAACACTTTTTTCATTTACAGATACACTCAATACAGTCAGTTTATTTCGGCGCATTCCTAAGGGGGTGTTTATCCAGAAATGTTACACGGAGATGCCTATGTAATCCAAAACTTCCGGTATCTCTTCTTTTATGCTGATGGATAAAAATTCCACATCCGATTTTATCCCCATTTTTTGTCGGATGTTGCTTTTATGGGTTTCAATAGTATGTATGCTGACACATAAGGTTTCAGCTACCGATTTGTTGATAAATCCTTTGGCCAGAAGGACGAAGACTTTCTTTTCCGTCGGCGTCAGTAGATCATACAATCGGTTTTTATCATGAAAAGCATGCTGTATGTGTTTAAACGGAATGGTTTTGCCCAGGTAGTTTTCACCATTCATAACCATGTTAAGGCACTCATCAATCTCATGGGCGATGGACTCTTTGGGAAGAAAGCCTTCTACTCCTGTTTGCATGGCTTCTTTCAGCACACTTTTTTCTTCACAAGCCGTGATGATGATAATCCTGACATGTGGATGTTTTTCTTTGAGGTAGCCCGATATCTCAAGCCCCGATAAGGAGCCGGCACGTTTTAACCGGACATCCATGAATACTAAGTCAGGCATCCATTGCTCCGTTTCCATTATTGATAATAGCTCCGAGCTACAGGATGCTTCGCGTATGGTGTCTTCCTGATGCCTGGTAAGGATGCTTTTTAAGCCGATTCGAAATAATTCGGAATCATCTACAATTATAATTTTCTTTTTCATAGACATCAGCTTTTTGAGTGGCTGCCAGTGGAAGTGTAAAACCAATGCATGTGCCGGTTGTTACAGCCTCCTGCCATATTTTGCCATTATTCTTTTTTATAAACTCCTCACAAATAAACAATCCAAAACCGGTGTGCTCGCCATTAAATAAATTTTGTTCGGCCGCACCGAGCCCATTATCTTTCACTTTAATTATGACGTGCTGGCCCTTGGTATGGGCCTGAATGACGATAGATCCCCGGTCGGTGTGGAGGATGGCATTGGAGAACAGGTTTCTGAATATGGTTTTTAGCATGTTGTGATCCGCTCGTATTTCCAGATTTTCAGCCACCAGGTTTCTGAATCTGATTTGCTTAATATCACTTTGAAACCTGAATAATTGAATGACTTCACTCACCACTCCATTAAGTTTAAACGCTTGTGGTGTGAAATTTATCTTTCCCCTCTGATTTTTCAACCAGTCTGATAAGGAGCGCGTGAAGGTGTAGAGCGTAGATGCCTGGTTACACATGTGGTTTAATTTATGAACAGCAGGGTGGTTTTCGGCGTGCAGTTGTAACAGTAGGGTTTCGCTGATCATTTTGAAGGCTAACAGGGGCGATTTTAAGTCATGGGTGATAACTGACATGAGCATATCTCGTATTTTGTTCAATTCATGAAGGTTGGTCACATCCGAGTAGACGCCAATGATTTGCCGCACGTCTTCGGTGGGTGTAAGGGCGGGACTAAGTGTGACTTGAAACAAGTATTCGGTGTCTGTTTTCGCTTTGGTGTTTTTTATTTGCTGCGTTTTCGGTTGTTTATCAAATAAACAATTCCAAAAGCAATCCTCTATCTCACCGTTACCTGGAATTTCCCACAGTTTTTTTTCGGTCAGGTCGGCCGCTCCTTCAAAAATGGTGTAAAATCTGGCATTGGCCCAAATGAGTTGACCATTGAGCGCGCAGATCGCAACCGGGTTGTCTATTTTGTTGGCAATAAGAGCGAGCCGTTCCTGGGCTTGCATGGATCCTTGCAGTTCACGGGCTTGTTGTTGTAACTGCTCTTTTTGCATGGAAAGGGCATAAGTGCGATTTTGGACTTTTTTTTCCAGTTCCTTTTTCTCGTGCAGATGGATGTGGCGAGACCAATGCAGATACCGGGCTATACACCCAATAACAAGAATGAGATAAAGGATGTAGGCCCACCAGGTTCGATAAATAGGGGGCTGAATGTAGAAGTGCCAGATGGCTGACTCGCTCACCTGGTTGAATGTGTTTCGTGCCTTCACTTTGAAAGTGTAAGTACCCTCTTTTAAGTTGGTGTATTCTTTATAGTTGGAGTTGCTCCAGCCCGACCAGCTTTGATCAAATCCTTCTAATATGCAGGTATATTTGTTATTGGTTTCATCACAATAGAAGGGGGATGCAAATTGAAAGCGAAGGTTTCTATTTTTATAAGAGATACCTTGAATGAGCGAGGAGGCCATCTTATTCGATCCTTGTAAACCGCCGTTATACAGCGTAGAGTCAGCAGAGGTTTTGACCTTTCGAATGTAGACGCTGTTTTGGCTATTGGGTTTTTTTAGTGCTGTCAGATGGTGTATCTGAGCGAGCCGGTTATCTAATCCAAGGTATAATTCGTTGGGGATATCCACCAAAGCTTGTGTAATGATGCGATTTCGGAATTGTAGCCGGCGTGCACTTATGTTTTCCAGTATGTTGCGTTTTTCACTGACTTTGGTTAGCTCATGGAGATTCCCTTTTTTTGAGGCCAGCCAAATGTTATCTTTTTGTCCGATGACTAAATAAGGGATAAAACCAGGTTCCAGGTATTCCTGAAAAGTACTGTCTTCTTTAAAGGTATTTTCATAAGGGTGATAGGATAGGATACCATCACGGTGGTTGAGATATAGCCGATCATTGTGAAAAAAACTGCCGGTGATGATAAACGGTAGGTTTTGATGGCCTAAAGGGAAGTGTTCAATCTTTGCTAATTTGAATGTATGTGGTTTTATGTGAAGCTTAAAAACACCTTTTTGACGACTACAAATCCATAGTTTACCATGTTCATCTTCATAAATGGCTTGATCAATGCGATCTTTATACAAAATGACCTGTTCATCCGACCAGTGTCCGTTATTATATTCGATGGCTCCAATACCCAGGTTGTAGATAAAATAGAGGCGATTTGGATTTTGACCCGATTGAAGAATGTAATTGATTGCTGATCGCACACTAAGTTGTTTGGTGTCATGTCCGGAAATAGCCCAAATGCCCTCTTCTGTGGCAGCTAATAAGAGGGTGTCATGGGTATTTGGAACGTTGAAGTGGATAAACTGTTGGCAGCTGGATTTTATGGATGTGGGCGAAATGACCGGTGCATGAAAACTCCCTGTTTTTTTATGGAAGACACCTTCATTGGTTCCGATGTATACCTTTCCATGGAACTTGATGAGCGTATGTAGTTTGCTGTTGAGAGGCGGGGTGTTGTATTCATTAAAATGTGCATGGTTGTGAATACGGGCAATGCCATCATCACTGGCAATCCAGATGGTACCCATCTCACACTGTTTCACATGCCAGCATAAATTGGTCGGTAAGGCATTATTTTTGTTGTAATGCGCCATTACATTCATCTGTTCATCCACCAGGTAAACACCATTGTAATAAGTGGCAATGGCCAACTGATTATTTTTAAGGGGGGTGATGTAGTAAATGTTATTTTTCAGTATTGGCGCCAGTTTTTGATTGTAATACTTGCTTGAATCACAGATATCATAGGTGTGACGATTGAGTATTAAGATATTTTGACGTGAACTAAGCAGTATTTTATCTTCCTGAAAAGGAATGATGTTGTAGAAAAGCATCTCTTTAAAGCGTGGCTGATCAGTCTTTAATTGAAGAGAATCGTTGTGAATAGCATACAAACCTAGTTTTTTTTGGCCAACAAGCAACTGGTTATTAACAACTCCGATAAGGGAAAAATGAGTGTGACTCTCCCATCTTTTCAATTGTTTAGTGCTTGTGTTGAAGCAAAATAATTTTTTATAGGTCAGGAAATAGATATGATGATTTATAATTCGGATGGTCCAAACATCGGAGAACGATTCATTATTGATGTGTAACTGTTGAACCAGTGATTGGTAATGCAGTTGCCCTTGCTGGTCAGTACTCAGGTAGCCAAAATCACCGGTTTTGCCAATGTAAATGGTGCCGTCCGATGGATCAATGGCGATAGATCGCACCATGGGTGAAGGGCCAATGTTAATGTTTCGCCATTGCTCACCATCAAATTCTAATAGCCCTTTTTCATTGGCTACATAGATAAAGCCTCTTTTATCTTCTTCAATCCACCAGTTTTGATTCCCACCCGGATAGTCTGATGGTTCAAATACCTTAATGTTTTTGCCACCAAAGATGTGCTGTCCCCATGCCGTTGTGCCTTGACTCATCTGAAGCAGGATGAGTAAGCTCAGCAAACGCAGTGCGAAGGCTGTTTTAATCGGAGAAATAAATCTCTCAGTCATAATGGTGTAAAAGAATGGCGATTCAGGTTCTATAACCAATATAGTTAGAGTATGTGATATTAAAAAACATTTTTTAATATCTTTTTTGATTTTCGGGCTGTAACTCACTGTTGCTCTGGGTTTGGTGAAGTAAAAAAAGGATGGTTAATAGGAGTTGTTTGATCGATTCATTCAAAGAGTGATGCGATTTCATTGAGCAGCTAAAATTACGGTACTAATGGATGTGTAGTTGTATTTACATCGTACCCGAAAAACGAATACTCATTTGTAACCAGCTCATTTATGCCGGCGTCATACAAATGAGCGCTCCGAGAGAGAGAGAAAGAAAATTAGTAAACTTTTAAATTTTGAATTATGGAAGCTGTATTAGCCATTATATTTATCTTCGGAAGTATCCCTGCTATTATTATCGCCTTATCCTATTTCAGGAACCGGTGCCTTGAACGGACGGCCTTGATTGCGGCTAATAAAGAGGCGGATTTATTCCGTGAAGCGGATCAAAAGCCAAAACATTATTTGACCATGAAATACGGGATGTTGCTGGTTGGATTAGCTTTGGGCGTGTTAATGGGGGCGCTGATAGAGGCGCATACTTTCCTGAACGAAGCGACTGCTTATTTTCCCATGGTACTAGCTTTTGGCGGATTGAGCCTGGTTTTGTTTTATGTGTTGTTTAAAGACAAGATGAACGCAGCATAAGAGAGCGAATAGTTAGTTGTATGTTTAGTGTAAGCCGGTTTCATTTTTGGGGACCGGTTTTTTCTATTTTGGGGAATTACATGCTCCGGTCGCCCGGATACACTTTCCGGTCGTGAGATGAGTTCTTCCGGTCGCCGGGATATACTATCCGATGGCGAAATGAGTTCTTCCGGTTGCCCGGTTGGCCTCTCCGGTCGGTCAAGGACTCACTCCGGTCGCTCTGGTTGTCTTTCCGGTCGGTAAGATGAATGGCTCCGGTTGCTTAATGACTCTTTCCGGTCGGTGGGTGAGGGCTTCCGGTCGGCCAAGATATATCAGACTATGTGACCGGATCACATCTGGTTTCAACCGCATGAAGTGCCCTTGCACACTCTGGGAGGAAGTCACATAACGAGGTATAACTTCGTTTCTTCGATTACATTTTTTTCAAAAAAAAGTCACCAATTTGTAACCGGCCCATTTTAGGTGGCGTCATACAAATGAACGATCCGGCAGGAGGTTCATCAGAGAAACAAAATGTAAAACTTTAAAATAGTTAGTCATGGAAGGTTCATTAGCAATTATTTTTATTTTCGGAGGTATTCCCGCCATCATTATCTCATTGGCCTATTTAAAAAACCGTCGCATTGAGCGAACTGCATTAATAGCATCCGGAAAAGATGCCTCTATTTTTGAAGAAAACAGCAGTAAACCCAAACATTACCTGACTTTGAAATATGGTATGTTTCTGGTTGGTTTGGCATTGGGTGTATTGATGGGGGCATATTTAGAAGCCAATACCTTTATGGATGAAGCGGCTGCCTATTTCTCAATGGTATTAGCTTTCGGTGGATTGAGCCTGGTGTTGTTCTACCTCTTGATGAAAAATAAGCTGGAGGAATAAGTAGATCATTCTTCAACATATAAAAGCAGCCTTCAGTTTTTGGAAGCTGCTTTTTTATACCGATTGAATTCCCCGAAGGGATAGAGTATTGTAGAATAAAGTATGAGCACTATTTTACCCGGCAGGGATAAAGTATTTTATACCGGACAATAACGCTTGCGAATATCAATACGTTTCTCGCGAAGACCACAGCCGGTTACGAATGTGATTATTGGTTCGGTCGTCGCGGTAATCAATCCAGGCTTTTCGTATTTGTGGCCCCATATATCGAATGGAATTGTTAAAATTGCTGATGGGATTCGATTTGCGAAGCTCTTCCACCAATTTACGGGTTGTTTCCATCTCTTCCTGTTCCTGGGCAAAATCCATCATGGTGTTGAACACCTCCCGTGAGGTCATTTTTTTGATGTGCAGGTATTTTTCCGGATGATTTTCCACTTCGGCCATGAGTACCTCTGAATCATCATCACCAAAATCCATGAAGTCGTCAAATTCGGGTATGGCTACAATCTTAGCGGTTTGCTTGTGAATGTATACCAGGAAACCAGTGTCCAACAGTTTCGCTACTTTTTTAATGTCGGTGTAAGAGGTCTTTATCATGGCGAACAGTTTTGTAAAATTAGACTTAAACGCGCATTCATATCCCCGAATCTCGGTTCCTCAAGATATCATTTTTTTATGGATTATGCATGTGGCGAAGATGAATATTAGGTGATTTTTTTTGGTGGTTTTTAATTTTACCCTCTGATTCTCCCTACGCATAGGGAGACAGAAATGCGTTTTGCATGATGTAGTTTTTGCGTCATGAAGATGGTATTTCCCGTGAAACGGGATGGCTCATTTATGAGACGGCGGGGGTGAAAAACAATGAAATAACCATGCCTTCCCCGAAAATAAGTATCAACTATTATTGAATCCGCGTGTGCAACCTTTATTTCCGCGAGCAATCTTTTAACCGCTGCGTTCTCAGCGATATCTCTGCGTGAAATACAAAAACTAAAGTAAATTCGACCATGCCCGCCACTTCTTACGCGATTTTTTAGCCGGTGCTTCTTCCGTGTAAGTTAGTTCTTTGAGGTCCTTAGGGATGCTGAAGCAGACTTTGGCTCCTTTCTTCATGTCTGACTCGGTCCATATGCGGCCGCCATGGCGCTCTACAAATTCTTTACAGAGGATGAGGCCCAGGCCGGTGCCTTTGGCCGAATTGCCTTTCTCCAGGAAGTAAGCTTCCTTATGGGTGAACAGGCTTTCCGACTCTTTGGCTGAGAAGCCAATCCCTTCATCTGCAATGCGCAGGATCACCTCTTCGGCCTGCTCGGTGGCGGAGATGGAGATCGTGGATTTCTCAGGGGAGAACTTAATGGCATTGGACACCAGGTTACGCACAATGGTGTTGAGCATATTTTCATCCACCGTAAGCTGCAACTTGTCCGGTACATTGCATTTGAATTGAATACCACGGGTGTTAACCGCTTTGTCCAGCAATTGTACCGTATGACAGACCAGTTCTTTTATATACGCCGTTTTAGGTTTAAATTCAATCTGCCCCCTTTGTGAGTTGGCCCAGCTCAGCAGGTTCTCCAGCAAGTGGTAAGTACTGGTGGACGACTCCCGCGCCGCATTCAGCAGGTTATGGAAATCTTCCGGTTCAAACTCACCCAAATCCATGTACAACTCAATGAGTTCCTTTAAACCACCCACCGGCCCGCGCAGGTCGTGACCAATAACCGCCAGGATGCGGTCCTTAGAGAGGTTAGAGCGTTGCAGCTCCTCATTGATGACAATAATTTCCTGCTTCCGTTGTTTTAGTATGTGTTGCGACTTCTTTAAACGCCGCCGCTGCCGGTTCACAAGCACCCCAATGCCAATGAGCAATAATGCCAATACCGAAAGCGACAAGGTGAGCAGTTTCTGGTTGTTCAGTTGGGCTTTCTGCAGGGCATCTTCTTTTTGCAGCAGTTCTATCTCCCGGTCTTTCTCCTGCATCTCGAAGCTTTTTTGCATCTCGATTAGTTTGTCGGAGAAGGCGAGGTTGGTAACTTTAGTATGCTTGTTTTTATATATATTTAAAAGTGATGGGATTGAATCGTAGTTGTGCGTTTTTATTTTGTATAATATTTTATTATATAGAAAATCCACAGCTATTTCACTTTCGTATAAATCTTTATTGAAGTGCTGAGAGAGTTTACCATAATGGTTAGTTGCGTTTTTTATGTCACTATTTAATAAGCTTAAGTGAAAAAGATTTTGTGTAGTGTTGATTATTCCAATAGAATCCTTTAATGTTTCCTTAATTTCGAGACTTTTTGAATAATAGTAATATGATTTATCCCAGTCTTTACTATTCATATAGTTAATAGCTATGTTGTTGTAAAATCTGGATTGTTTAGGAAGAGAGATAGTTTTCAAATGCAATTTTTCGATAATATGGTATTGCTCGAGTGCTTTGTTAAACTCACCTAAATCAGTGTATAATGCTGCATAGTTTAGTAGCACAGAGGTTTTAAGATTTTCGTTTGATGAAACTGAGAAGAAAGATCTAGCCTTAATATAGTTCCTTATAGCTATGGTTTCGTTTTTATTCTTTGAAAAGAAAGTGGCGAGTTTGAAATATGAAAATATTACACCATCATAAAAATGACATTTTTCAAATAATTTAGCTGATCTTGTAAATTGCTCAACTGCATTTGTCGCTTGGTTTTGATATATTGATTTAAGGCCTTTTGTGTAGTAACAAAAACCTAATCCCTTGTCGTTATTTATGGCATCAAAGATCTCGATAGCAATCTTAATGCAAGAGTCTGATTTTTCCGGTAAATTGTAGTTTATTAATAGGTTGTACTTTTCGACTAGAGCAATAGCTTTTGTTAGGGAGTCAGTACAATTAAAATATATACTATCAAGATAGATAGTGTTCGTTAGTTTTTTATCTCCTATTCTTTTTTTTATAGCATTTCTGATGGAATCATATTTGTTGTTTTTTATTGTAGAATATCCTTTTGAGAAAGAAGTACTAAAAACTAAAAAAAATAGAAGCCAAACCTTTCCAATATAACATTGAGTATAGTAAATTGTATATTGAAAAGGTTTAGAGTTCACTATTAAAAAATTACTTTTTATAATTCATCTTCTTCATATTCTACAGTAATGCCGCCTGTATTACCATCTCCATCTTTCAAAACTTCTGAACTCATTTCCATTTCAGTACGAGTCTCAGTAACTCCATTAGATTTCACTTTCACATTAACGCCCCGTTCCAACAACCCAACTTCTTCGCGCTTAACGGTAAAATCCACGTCAAAATAATAAAATTCTGTGGAAGTGCCACTATAATTGATGGTTAAAGGTCTGTAAAGAATTTTGTCGGCTACTTTGCCTTCGCCGGAACCTGTTGGCTTACTGTCTTTTGGAAGGTAGGATACCGTTCTGATTTTAAATGCTTCGATGTTACCGTCCTGGTCTTTCACGGTCTCCAAATTCACGTAAGGTACTTTTTTTCTCATTTTATTTTTCAATTACTTAATAATTACTCAGACCTATTACCACTGCTTATTAGCTGTTAAAAAAAATACATATTGCTGTTTGATATTAGTAGATATCTCTTCTTTTGTAGCTATTGGCGATGGTTTTACAGTCTATTGTCAATAATTGTTAAAAGTATAAAAAAGATGGAGAGTTAAGTACGAATAATTCGAATTTTATTTAAGTGAAGTGGAATTGGGGATGAGTGGGTGGGTTTTTGGGGTGGGTTTTGTTTTTACTTTCTGTTTCTGACTTACCCTCTAATACTCCCTATGGATAGGGAGACTGAAAGGTGTATGGCAGGGGGAAGGTTTTCATTGGCCTGAAGGGCCATCAGGTAAGAGCACCGGGTGTAGCGTAGCGCAACCCGGTGAGCGAAACGTGCTCACCCTGAGGGTTGTCAGCCCGATCGATAAAAATCGCACGGTTGTTCATGATGCTCCTACTTGTCGGACTTTCAGTCCTGTCTTTTAGGATGGTTATCACATAGGGTTACGCTGCGCCGCACCATACCTGTCCCGTTTTTACGGGATGCTTTTACCTTTGAGGTTTCACTCCTTATTTCCTACAATCCATAACCTTATACCCTCTCCATCAAATTCTTTTTATCCGGGTCTTGTCTGTTATCCCATATCATGACAATGATAATTGTTTGATGAGTGATCTCATAAATAATCTGGTAAGGTCCAATATGGATGATTTTTACACCATTCAAATCAGTAGGAAAACCCAGGTGGGGATTTTGAGCAAGTAGTTTTAGTTTTTCTTTAATGAGGGTATGGAGTTTTCTACTGTAATGGGTATTTCCATTGCGTTTTATGAAATACGCTAGAATCGACTTGAGATCCTTTCGAGCGGCACTGGTCCAGACTATATTGAATCCAGCCATTGATCAATTTCTGATTCTAGTGTGTCATTCGCGATGGTTTTTCTATTTTGGAATTCAATTCGTCCTTCTTCCACTCGTTTGAGTTGTTGTTCATTGAGAGAATAGTTTGAACCAACAGTTTTTGCTTCAATAATGGTAAGAAGAGCCTTTAAAAATGAGTCATCAGTTATGAGTTCAATTTTTTCTTTGATGTTGTGTCTGAGTTCAACCGTATTCATGATCAATTTTATTGTAAAGATACATCATTTTAAAGATGAAGTAAATTCTAACCTTATGGGTGTTTTTGAATAACTCTTAAATAGTTGTTGAATATGTGTTGTTTATAAATTACAATTTTTGGGAAGCAAATTTTAAAGGCTGTGCAAGGTGCTTTTTTGATTTATTTTGAAGGTTAATGCAACTTTCTTTATAGTAATCAGGAACCAGGCCTTGCCCGGGTTATTATCTCTCATCCTTTTTGGGCTAGTTTTCTGCGTTTATCAATGAAATATTTGGAATGCCTCCCGCTATTTATAAATAGTCTAAATAAAAATTGCAAAATTGTTTAAGCTTGCTTAAATTTGTAGTCAAAACAACTTAAACAATTCCTTATTTGAATTGTCAGATAAGGTGAAACCAAGAAAAGAGCTTATGCATTCGGTGTCGATTGAGGATTTTATAAAGACCATTTACCTGATAAACCAGGATGAGCAGGTGCGGGTATCGGGCAAGTTACTGGCTGAGCGTTTACAGGTCAGCAGTGCCGCCGTAACCGACATGGCGCGTAAGTTGGATGAAAAAGGACTGATCATCTACCAAAAATATAAAGCCCTGGAGCTGACGGAGAGTGGCCGCTTGATGGCCCTTAAATTGGTACGGCGACACCGCTTGTGGGAATTGTTTTTACATCAAGTGTTGGAAATGGATTTACAACAGGTGCACAAAGAGGCTGAGCAGTTGGAGCATCAAACATCGGATGCTTTGATCACAGCAATGGATCGTTTTTTGGAACATCCGCAATTTGATCCGCATGGAGATCCCATTCCTGGTGCAGATGGTCAGTTACCGCAACGTGAGCAGGTGGTGAAACTATCTAAATTACCGGTTGGCCATTACCGCATTGCCCGCTTAACCTATAGTCACAGTGATTTAGCAGCGTTTTATCAGCGGCACCAACTGGCACTGGATATGACCATTCAATTGATTCAACGATTTGAATTGGATGCTTCAGTTGAGATCAAGGCCAATAAACATACCATTGTGGTGAACAAAAACATGGCGGACCACATCTATTGTGAAGATATCGACAATGGAATTGTGTCAGAAAAATCTGACTGAGTTTTGTATTGAAAAGTGTTACACGAAGAGCACAAAGAATAGGAATAATAAAAGGTCACAGAGCCTCTAAAATACAATGAAGTAAATAACTAAAACCTTACTAATGAAAATACTTTGTGGTCTTTTTTTTATTTCTCTTAAACTCTGTGTAACAATTGGATGAATTATTTAGGAAAATTAAAAAAATGCCTTTGAATATCATAGCCTTAAAATAGTCAATATCTTATTTAATTAGAAAATAGTCGTACATTATTTATATATCGTTTTAACATGGAATTTAGCAACATATTATTTGCATTTGGATTGACTTTATTTGCCGGCTTGAGCACCGGTATAGGAAGTGCCATGGCCTTTTTTGCCAAGCGCACCAATACTAAGTTTCTGGCTATTTCGCTGGGTTTCTCAGCCGGAGTAATGATATATGTCTCTTTTGTGGAGATCTTTATGAAAGCCAAGGATACCCTGGTGGAGAATTACGGCGAAGCACCAGGCACCTGGTACACCGTACTGGCTTTTTTCGGTGGTGTTTTATTAATTGCATTGATCGATAAGTTTATTCCCTCCTATGAGAACCCGCACGAAATGCACTCCATTGAGGAGATGGATGGGAAAAAGAAACCACATGATAAGAAGTTGATGCGCATGGGAATGTTTACCGCATTGGCCATCGGCATCCATAATTTCCCGGAAGGCTTAGCCACTTTCACCGCTGCTTTACAAGATCCTAACCTGGGTATCGCCATCGCTGTAGCCATTGCCATTCACAATATTCCGGAAGGTATTGCGGTTTCGGTACCAATATATTACGCCACGGGTGATAAGCGAAAAGCTTTTCGCTTGAGTTTCTTATCGGGATTGTCCGAACCAGTGGGCGCTATCATTGGTTACTTAATCTTAATGCCGTTCATGACGCCATTATTGTTTGGGATTATTTTTGCTGGTGTTGCTGGTATCATGGTGTTTATCAGTCTGGATGAGTTATTGCCATCAGCCCGCGAATATGGTGAGCACCATTTGTCCATTTATGGATTATTTGCAGGAATGGGCGTCATGGCAGTTAGTTTATTATTGTTTTTGTAACTCAAAAAGAAAACTATGCAGAAGTTTATTGTTGCACTTATTATAGGATTGTTATCGGGTCAGATGACTCATGCCCAAAAAAGCGATTCCAATATATTTGGAGATGTTAAAGCCGAAGGAGAGCATTTGCCTTTTGTGAATGTCTACCTGAAAGGTACCCATTATGGTACCATGACGGATAATTCCGGTCACTTTATGTTGATTAATTTACCGGAAGGAATGCATACTTTGGTGGCTAGTTTGATGGGCTTCAGGCCGGTGGAAAAGGAAGTGGTGATTGAAAAAGGGAAAACCATTGAAATGAATTTTGTGCTGAAAGAGCAGGTGATGTCATTGGATGACATTGTGATTACCGGCACCAAGACTTTTAAACGGAAGACGGAATCACCGGTGGTGGTGAATGTGATGGAAGGCAGAAAGCTGGAGATGTTACAAGCCGGTACACTTTCGGAAGGATTGGCTTTTCAGCCCGGGTTACGTATGGAAACCGATTGCCAGACATGTAATTATACTCAGTTACGCATGAATGGATTGGGAGGAGCTTATTCGCAGATATTAATCAATAGTCGACCGGTGTTTAGTCCGCTGACGGGTTTATATGGTCTGGAGCAGATTCCTGCCAACATGATTGAGCGCATTGAAGTGGTGCGTGGTGGCGGATCCGCTCTTTATGGCGCTGGTGCTGTTGGTGGAACGGTGAATGTGATCACCAAAGTGCCCGATGCCAATAGTTTTTCTGTCTCGGCCAATCAGGCCATCATCAATGGGGATGCCAGCGATTTTCAATTGAATGCCGATGCAGGTGTATTAGCGGATCGTAAAAATGCCGGGTTAACATTGTTTGCTTCACACCGCAAGCGGGAGGCGTATGATCATAATGAGGATAATTTTAGCGAATTGCCGGAATTGTCCAATAACTCATTTGGTTTCACCTCTTTTTTATTGCCTGCTCCCAATCACAAGCTGGAGTTAAGTTTTTCCAGCATGGAAGAGTACCGCTATGGGGGTGAACAGGATATAACACCGGCTTACCAGGCTGAACAGTCGGAAGAGCGCACGCACCGTGTCTTGATGGGGGGATTGGATTACAGTTTTGCATTTAACAGTAACCAGAGTTCCTTTGCTGCTTTTGTAGCAGGCCAACGCACCGATCGGGATCATTACACCGGTATTAAGCCTGATTTGGGGACGCCTGAATACGATGAATTCCTGGAGCTGCCCCCCTATGGCACCACTGATAATCAAACCTACATGGGAGGTGTGCAGATGAACCACCTCTTACCTGACTTTCTGGGAGGTAAGAATAATTTGACCTTTGGAGTTGAGTATAATTATGACATGGTGGATGACGAAATTAAAACCTATAAGTATATTTTAGATCAAACGATTCGTAATTTTGGATCGTATCTGCAGAGTGACTGGGCAGTGAATCGAAAATTTACAATATTGACCGGTTTACGAGCGGATAAGCACAACATGGTGGATAATATGATTTTGAGCCCCCGCGTCTCCTTATTGTATAAACACAACGGATGGCAAGTGCGCAGTGGGTGGTCCACTGGTTTTAGGGCACCGCAGGCGTTTGACTCCGATATGCACATTGCATTTGCAGGCGGTGGGATTCAACGGGTAGAGCTGGCTGATGATTTGAAAGAAGAGACCTCGCAGAGTTGGACGGCTTCTTTAAATTTAGATCAACCACAGGAGGCTTACATCTGGGGATTTACCCTGGAAGGGTTTTATACCACGCTGTATGACGCATTCGTCCTGGAAGAGGCGGGGGTGGATGAACTGGGTAATGCCATCCTTGAAAAACGAAATGGCGACAATGCCACCGTGCAGGGGGTGACCCTGGAGTTACGTGGAAATTACAACCGTTTGTGGCAGTTGGAAACGGGTTATACCATTCAATCCAGTCGGAATGAAACGGCAGTGAACTGGTCGGAGAATATTGAAGGGACGAAGGACTTTTTACGGACACCAGAGCAATACGGGTATTATACCTTTACTTATAATCCTCAATGGGGGATTAAAGCTGCTCTATCTGGTGTGTATACCGGTTCGATGTTGGTACCTCACTATGGTTTATCAGGAGATGCTGGTACGCCGGATGTCGATCAACTGGCTAAGTCTGATTCTTTCCTGGAAACCAATATCAAAATGAGTTATGCACTGGATTGGCGTGATGTGGGAGTAGGCCTTGAGTTTTTTGGCGGAGTGCAGAACATATTTAACCAATATCAGGATGATTTTGATTCGGGAAAAAATCGGGATAGTAACTATATTTATGGGCCATCTCGTCCACGCACAGTATTTTTTGGGGTGAAATTGTTTAGTTTGTAAAGATACCTTTTAATGAAGTGAAGGGATTCTAGTAACTGCTAATCAAAAGCAATACAGAAATGTTAAAAAAAGAACGTTACCATAAAGTCATTGATTATTTTCAGGAACACATGCCGGTGGCTAAGACGGAGTTGGATTATTCCAATCCCTATGAGTTGCTGGTGGCTGTGATTTTGTCAGCCCAATGTACGGATAAGCGGGTGAATATGATGACACCTGCTATTTTTGAGCGCTTTCCAACAGCTAATGAGATGGCTGAATCCACACCTGAAGAAATTTTCACCTACATCAAGTCGTGTAGTTATCCCAATAATAAAAGTAAGCATCTGGTGGGTATGGCTAAAATGCTCACTGATGAGTTTGGAGGCATAGTGCCGAATGATGTGAAGGTGTTACAAAAACTACCTGGTGTAGGACGTAAAACAGCTAATGTCATCGCATCAGTTGTCTATGAGAAACCGGCCATGGCGGTAGATACCCATGTGTTTCGGGTAGCGGCCCGCATTGGGTTAACCACCAATTCCAAAACACCCTTGGATACAGAGAAACAGTTGGTGAAGTATTTTCCGGAAGAGTTATTACCGGTGGCACACCATTGGCTTATTTTACACGGTCGATATGTTTGTATGGCCCGCAAACCCAAATGTGGTCGCTGTGGCTTAAAAACTTTTTGCCGTTATTATGAGAAAGAAATGGAGAATGCCTGACTATGTTTAACACCAGGCTGAAACCTGGTGTTAATATACATATGTCAGTGTTTTATTCCGAATGATCTATGGTTAAATCACTACCCGACGCATCTCCTTTTTGAAATGCTGTAGGAGTGACACCAAACAAGCTTTTAAAACTCTTTGAGAAGTATTTCGGATCGTTGAAGCCCACATGATAGGTTACTTCTGATACATTGAGTTCGCCTTGTTTTAGTAGTTTAGCCGCTTGTTTTAAACGGATGGTACGAATAAACTCGCTGGTGGATTGACCCGTTAACTCGCGCAATTTCATGTGTAACAGGGTGCGGCTCACATTCATCTTTTTCACCATCTCGGACACATTAAAACGTGGTTCGCCCATGTTTTCTTCCACTAATTTAACAGCGCGGTTTACAAATTGCTTATCTGCAGAGGTCGTCGCGATCTCTTCCACAAAATCCCATTGTTCCTTGAATCGTTCCTTCAAGAGACGACGGTTGTTCAATAGGTTTTTCACCTGCGTCAGTAAGATGTGTTTGTTAAATGGTTTAACAACGTAGGCATCAGCTCCGGTTTCCAGACTTTCAAGACGCGATTCAACATTATCAAGGGCTGTTAGCATAATGATAGGAATGTGGCTGGTGATGACATTCTTGCGCAGTTTCTCACAAAACATGAAGCCATCCATTTCAGGCATCATTACATCCGAAATAATCAGCTCTGGCATGGTCGATGTTGCTTTCTCCAGTCCTTCCAGTCCATTTCCGGCTTCTTCTACCCGGTATTCTTTCTCCAGCAATCCCCTCACATAAGTTCGTACATCCGGTTGATCTTCAACAATGAGTATTTTTGGTTTGTCAGTCAGTCCCTGATTTTGTTTTTTCTCTTTGGTAAGCTCTGATTCCAGTTCAGTTGACTTTGGTATCGATTCAGTAGGTACTTCATCTTCAATAATTTCTTTTTTCTTAAAAGATTCTCTTGACACGGAGAGGATAACCTCGAAACAAGTACCTACAGGGGTATTGTCAAGAATATGGATGTTGCCCTTATGTGACTCGGTAAAATCTCTCACTAACGATAGGCCTACACCTGTTCCGGCACCAGCGTGTTGCTGATGTTGTTCCACCTGATAGAAACGGTCGAAAATTTTAGGTTTATCTTCAGCGGGTATCCCTGGTCCGGAGTCTGTTACCTTTATTTTCACCTTGTTGGCATTGAATGGTTCCAGGGAGAGTTTTATTTCACCGCCTTCAGGTGTAAATTTAAACGCATTACTAAGCAGGTTAAAAACGATGGTTTCAACCTTTTCCGTATCGAACCAAACCAACAGTGAATGATTCTGAATTTCCACTTTATAGTGAATGTGTTTTTGAGCAGCGATGCCCTTGAAAGAATCAGCGATGCGGTGGATAAAGGCAGACATCTCACGTTGGCGAATAGTTAGCTTCATATTCCCCTGCATTACCTTACGAAAGTCCATCAATTGGTTGATGAGGCGCAATAGACGATCCGTATTGTTTTTCATCATATCCAGTTGTTTCCGCACGGGTACAGGAAGAGCTTCGGGTGCGGAAAGAATTTCCTCCAGCGGGCCTGCAATCAATGTAAGGGGGGTCCGGAACTCATGCGAGACGTTCGTAAAGAAACGCAATTTCATTTGGTTTAGAGCCGTTTCTTTTTCGCGCGCCAATTGTTCTCGTTTTAGTTTTTCGCGGAAGCGAACCCGTTGAACAGTGAAGCGTTGTATTAAGGTAAATAAGCTAATGCCCAACAATGAGTAAGCCAGGTAGGCCCACCAGGTACGGTAATAGGGTGGGTTGATGGTAAAAGAAAAAGTCGTTTCATCGGGGTTCCATATGCCATCATTATTGGCGGCCTGTAATCGAAAGGTATAGTCGCCGGGGGATAGGTTGGAGTAAGTAACTGATCGGTGTTGGGCATCCGTATAGTTCCACTTCTCTTCCAATCCATCCAGCCTGTACTTAAACTTGTTTTGATCCTGTTTAAAATAAGTCAGCGCTGAAAACTCCAACTGCAGTACATTTTCGTCATGTTTCAGCGTAATGTGCTCGGTGGATGACAGTACCTGATCTAATATCACCCGATTATTGACCGGTTGGTTAGGTTCCACCCGCTGACCGGCAATTCTGAAATCGGTAATGACCGGTTCGGCGTGAAAAGGACTGCGTTTAATACTGTCGGGATTAAATTCCCAAATACCATTATTGGTAGGCAAGTAAACTTGTTGTTGGTTAACTTCAGTTACTAACCCTGGAACAAAATAATTACTCATAAATCCGCCCGGCATGAAGAAAGATGAAAACAGGTTATTGGTTACATCATAGCGTGCTAAGCCTTGAAGTGTGCCGAACCAGAAGAAGCCATTCTTATCTTTATAAATCTGTGTTATTGCTGAAGATGGCAGACCATCTTTTTCTTTGAATACCTTATTCGAACCTTTAATCGGATCAATCAGGTGTAAGCCTTTTGCCGTTCCTACCCATAGTTTGTTGTCATAGGCATTACCAATGCTGTATACCTGGTGTGCCGATAAACGGAGCGGTCGCGTATCTTCATTGATGTGGCTGATCTGTTTAATCTGATCGAGTTTGTTATTTTCAATTTCAAATCCATATAGTCCATTGAATTTAGTGCCCACCCAGATGCGTTCTTGTGGATCAATCCAAACAGAAGAAATGCTACCATCTATATCAAAGAGCGGAGAGCCGTCAGGATGCGACCAGACGAAGCGTTGTTCTTTAGAGTCAAATGCATTGATGCTTCTTTCGGTGACAACCCATAATCTGTCCTGCCAGGTAAAAATACGGATGACATTGCGGCCCGACAGGTTAAAGGGAGCGGCTTTGTAAGGGCTGTATTGAAGAAAGGAAGTGAGTGCATCTTTCTCAAAATAAAAACGCATGATGCCTTGATTTTGAGTCCCTACCCATAAATTTCTTTGGTCGTCCTGAAAGACGGCACCGATTGATTTTTTGAAGAGATTAGGTGTTTGTGTGGAGTCTTTTAACAGGGCTTCAAAATCATAAGATTCTCCAGTACGGTTTTTGGTCATACGGAATAAACCTTCTTGTGTTCCTAATAAAAAAGTGTCTCGCTGGTTAACTGATGCAAAACTGTTGATTTTATTAACTGTGGCCACTGTCTCATCGGCAGTCTTATTGGTAATGTGTCTGAAGTTAATGGGGATACTTAAAATCTTATTAACCCCATTGCCCATTGTGCCGGCCCATAAGGTGCCGGATCGATCGGGATAAATGACTTTTACTTTATTCTTGAAGAAACTTTTCAACTCATTTTTACGCGCCTGATACCGTTTGAATTTTAGTTTTTTACCCGGTGTGTGAATCAATTGGTTTAGGCCTCCATCATAGGTGCCCACCCATAGGTGTCCCAGATTATCTTCACACAGAGAGTAGATGTTGTCGTGGCTGAGTGAGGTGGTATCTCTTGGATTGTGGCGGATGGTTTTAAATATATTTTTTTTGCGATCATATAAATTTAAGCCTTTGGCCCAGGTACCAAACCAAATGTGACCGTGACTATCTTCATAAATTGTCATAATAGCTTTGCCACTAATGGAGCCAGGTTGATTATCTGGTCGATAGTTTATAAACGATTCAGCGCCTTTATCCAATCGGCTCAATCCTCCTTCTGTAGTACCAGCCCAAAGGGTACCTTGTTTGTCCTCCAGCACAGAGTATACATGCGGGTAGGCGAGGCTATTGTCGTTGTCCGGTTGATGTCGGTAATGGTGGATGGATTTTATAAGTGGTGAATTTTCATTGCTGCGGGGGGCTATTTCTACAAAATCTAAGCCCTGTTTAGTACCTACCCATAAGTTACCGTCTGCTGAACCGGCAAAGCAAAATACATCATCTGAGATTAAACCAGTCTCTGGCGAATCAGCTTTGTAACGCAGGTAAGAAAACGTTTCTGTTTGTAAATCAAAAATGGTGATGCCACCACCATCTGTACCAATCCAAAGCCGGTTATAGTGATCTTCAAACAAGGCTTTAATCTGGTTGTTGGAAAGTCCGCTTTGACTACCCGGATCATGCCGGAATACTCGCATGGTATATCCATCATAGCGATGTAAGCCTTCTTCAGAGCCAAACCACATAAAACCTTTTGAATCTTGTAGGATGCAGTGAATGTTGTTATCTACAAGTCCGTTGTGGGTAGAGATGTTTTCAAATGATACTTCGTAGTTCTGACAAAAAAGAGTACCCGGAGACAGCATTACCAGAATCCAGACAAAAGTAAAACGCCAAAAAGCCTTTTGCATACCAAAAATAATTAGCCTAATTTTCAATTTGTGTTAAATTAATTTTCAGACCTATAGTGTGTTACTATAATGCATCAATTAACTTATTATAAAACAAAACGTAGGGAAAGGTATGTTACAAAAATAATATAAAAAAACTGAAAACAAATTAGTGCTAAAATAGAGATAAAAAAGAGGGATTGACTGGTTTTGGGATGGTGTACTTTCTGATTGATGATATTTGATTAAAAAAACTTTTAATTAGTCAATTAACAATTGTTAACGGAGAAACTATGGATTGTTTTCGCTTTATTTCGATATTTGCAATGGGATTTTTCATAAAACTTGGATTTAGTTAGCTAAGTTAAGGGGAAGGACAGATTTTTGATCTGTCCTTTTTTTTATCCCTTTGATATAAAGCTAACTGCTTTAACAAGCTTTAACGTTGTTTGGGGTTTGTTCACGAAGAAAAAGCGGATATTTGCGGAGTAGATTTTTTTTCATAGATTTTGGATTTGGTTAACGAACTGATTTAAGGGTTAAGGACGGATTTTTCAATCTGTCCTTTTTTTATGCCTGATAGTTAGGTGAATGGCTTAACAAGCTTTAACGTTGTTTGAGGTTTGTTCACGAAGAAAAAGCGGATCTTTGCAGAGTAGATTTTTTTTCATAGATTTTGGATTTGGTTAACGAACTGATTTAAGGGTTAAGGACGGATTTTTCAATCTGTCCTTTTTTTATATGCCATTGTTTAATATGAACTGTACCCTTCTTAAGCTTTCGTTTCATAAATTAAGACGCCGCTTAGCTCACCGTCGACATTAATAAAGCTTTTTAACGGCTCAATTGTCAGGTAAAAATTTGTCATAATAGCATAATAAGCTAAACAAGAGTAGTTTAAAGCTGTTGTGAATGAATACTTCTTTTTATAGCGGAATGTGCAGTCTGTCAGACCAACGACAAAGGACACGGGAGATGTTGTACAATCGGCTGTAGAGGAGAACAGATAAACTGTATGAGAGGTCATAAAAAATATCCAGGTTTTGTTTAATTTAAGAGGTGAAATTTGCCTACACATTGACTTAATAAGTTTTTATTTCTATCTTAATGACTTAAATATACTTCACTTAAGCTATGGAAAACCTTTTTTTGAAATACATGCGAGAGCGCACCGGTAAAAAGAAAAGCCCCGTTAAAGAGAAGGTAACTCCAGGCCCTGTTATTACCATTTCTCGTGAATATGGATGTCCCGGTCGTCGAATTGCTCAATTATTAGCAAATACGTTGTCGGAAAAAAATCGCCGCTTAGGTGTGGAAAAGGAATGGCGTTGGATTAGTAAAGAGATCATCGAAGAGTCGGCGCGGGCATTAAAATTAACACCGTCGCTCATTCAGGATTTAAGTGATTATAAGCACAATAGTTTTTTCGAGAACCTGGCACTCTTTTTTAGTGATGATTATTATCCGGGGGATGCCAAAATAAAAAATACCATTGCTAAATTTATTAATGATGAAGCAGTACAAGGTCAGGTAATTATCCTGGGCCGGGCAGGAGAGGCGATTACCAAAAATATGAGTGATTCGTTTCATGTTAAGCTTCAGGCCCCTTTTGAATGGCGGACTGAAATTGTGGCTGCAGATGAAGAGCTAACCATATCGGAGGCCAAAAAGCAATGTCAGGAACAGGACCGAAGAAGGGCCATGTTTCGTAACTACTTTGAAAAAGATAAACCGGATATAGATTTCTTCGATGTGATTTTTAATTGTAAAGAGATGACCGATGAAGAAATTGTAGAGATATTAGTTATTATTTCAGAGACAAGGGGGTTTGTGTAATGAGGGAAATAATACTAATTTAGTGCTTGGTAGCGATTGAGTATCACTCAATCGATGTTGGTCATTTGGGTTCGTTACCATCTTAATACCTTTTCATGAGTTTCATCGCTTGCTGATAATAGGATATACCAAATAAATTGAGATGGTTTAATACATGGTACAGAAGGTAAATGTTTTCACGGTATGCGTAGCCTTCCTTCAAGGGAAAATAGGCATTGTAATTTAAATAAAAAGCATTGGTAAATCCACCAAATAACTTAGTCATGGCCAGGTCTGCCTCGCGATGTCCATAATAAACAGCCGGATCAATTAAAACAGGCTCACCTTGATCATCCACCATGAAGTTCCCACCCCATAAGTCGCCATGAAGTAACGCAGGTGGTTCTTCGCTACCTTTCAGTATACTTTCAATACGGTTTTCGATTTGAGCAAATGCTTTGCGGAATTCTTCAGTGACATAACCATTTTGTTCAGCTAATTTAAATTGATACAATAAGCGGTTATCAAAATAGAATGAGGTCCAGTTGTTTTTCGATTTATCGTTGGCCGCATTAATTTGCGGGGTCGCACCGATAAAATTATCTTCATAGAAACCGAAAGTGTCATGTGTATAACGATGCATTTCAGCATAGGCTTTTCCAAAGGATTCGAAAAAGTCCGGTTTTTTACGTCCGGGAGTAATGTGCTCCAGCAATAAAAAATCACGCTCAGCCGCTACAACTTGTGGCACACGGATGGTCTTTGACTTGGCCAACTCTTTTAAACCATTGGCTTCATTTAGAAACATAGAGTTGGAAAAGCCTTGTTTTAGAAAGAATGATTGCCCCGATCCGGTTTTAAGGATTTGAGTTTGGGCAATACATCCACCGCCCACTGAATGAGCTTCAATGATTGTGTCGTTTAAAAGATTTTCAATGTGATGAATAAGACTACTCTTTTTCATTTTGAATAGATTCTAATAAACCGCGGCAGGCATCTTCCAGAATATCCAGCACCAGTTCAAAACCAGTCGCTCCGCCATAATAAGGATCCGGTACTGAATCATGTTGGTGATTAGAACAATAGTCTGTCATTAAACTAATTTTTTGCCAACTTTCTTCAGTGGGGGCCATCCCTTCCAAATCACTAATGTTTTGTCCATCCATGCCAATGATGTAATCAAAGTAATCAAAATCAGAAGTACTATTCACCTGACGGCTAATACTGGTGAGATGATACCCTCTCTGAATGGCATGCCGTTGCATGCGTTCATCGGCTGGGTCACCTGCATGGTACGCGGTGATACCGGCAGAGTCCAATTCAAAGGCCTCCGTTACGTTTTCACTTTTAATTAAAGCCTTCATAACCGCTTCGGCACTGGGGCTTCGACAAATATTACCCAGGCAGACAAATAGTATTTTCGTTTTATCCATCGATTCAATTTTACATCAAAGATAATAGTTTGATGTTAGTTTTTTTAAAGTTACTGGTCGCAAATAGCAACTTTGAACCATTGATTATTGTCAATTTGAAGGTGTATGTTTGACTGTGCTTAAAATCTATAAAATGTTAAAACCACTAAACAAACCGGCATCCCTATTGTTTTTCTTAGGAAAAAGAACTTTTTTCGTTATTCTATTTAAAAACAAATCTGTTCATATATAATGAAACGACTACTGAAACTGACATTGGGATTAATCATAATGGCCAATGTTACTGCCAATGCGCAGGAAGATTATAAAACTGTGCATACCAAAAATGAATATACGGTTGAAAAGAAACATCCTGTAAAAATATACACTGAAGATGAGCTGCGTTTTAAGAAACGGCCTAAAAACATCATCCTTTTTATTGGCGATGGAATGGGTGTGGCTCAGGTTTTCTCTGGGATAACAGCTAATGGTGGGATGTTGAATCTTCAAAATATGAAAACCATTGGTTTTAGTAAAACGCAAAGTGGCGATAACTACGTGACCGATTCGGCTGCCGGAGGAACAGCGCTTTCTGCCGGGACAAAGACTTATAACGGTGCTATTGGAGTAGATGTGGATGGTAATCAGGTGACTTCTATTCTGGAATATGCCGAACGTAATGATAAAGCCACCGGTTTGGTGTCAACTTCGGCCATTACCCATGCAACGCCTGCCTCGTTTATTGCGCATCAGCCACAGCGTGATATGTATGAAGAGATTGCTGCTGACTTCATGAAGACCGACATTGATGTATTCATTGGTGGGGGAGCTGACTTTTTCACCAAACGCGTGGATGGTCGTAACCTGGTGTTGGAGCTGAATGAAAAAGGATATAAAGTAGGCTATAATGTGGACGATGTGGCTGCTTATTCAAGCGGCAAATTAGCTGTGTTAACAGCCGTGGGGCATAATGCGGGGTATCGCGATCGCGGTGAGATGCTGACTAAATCTACTTCAAAAGCCATTGAAGTATTGGATAATGCCGATAGCAAAGGGTTTTTCCTGATGGTCGAAGGCAGCCAGATTGATTGGGGGGGGCACCAAAACGATGCCTCTTATGTGACAGGTGAAGTGTTGGACATGGACAAAGCATTGGCCAAAGCCCTTGAATTTGCAGTGGAAGATCGTCGTACTTTAGTTATTGTAACAGCCGACCATGAAACCGGTGGCATGACCGTTGAAAACGGCGATATGCAAAAAGGCTATGTGAAAGCTGGTTTTACAACCGGACATCATACCGGAATTATGGTGCCAGTGTTCGCATTTGGCCCTGGTGCCGAAGAATTTCAAGGGATTTATGAGAATACAGAAATCTTTGAAAAGATGTATAAGTTGTTTCGTTTTAAAGAAGCAGACAAAGATAAATAGGCTTTAATTTTAATTTCAATACAATTAGCTAAGTCGCTTCGAATTTCGGAGCGGCTTTTTTTTTGGCATACTTGGTAATTAGGGGATTGATTTGCACAAACAAATTGTAACACAGAGCCGCACAGAGGAAGATGTAAATGCCAAAAACAAATTCGTATTGAGATCACGGAGGTGGTTTCGCTTCGCTTCAACCGGAATGCACTTTCATATAACAAACGAATTTAGACGCTGACATCTATGATTTTTTAAGATTTTTATGATGCTTTTATTTGATTTCCTGCGTCAATCATAATCATCATAAAAATCAGCGTCAACTTTCCCATACAAAATAACCCAGCCCGATCATTATTGGGCCACAAAGATTGTTTATGCTGTTTTTTAGTCATCTGGCCGATTAATCCAAAGCAAAGAGCTATTGGTCAATAAATGTAGTTTAGCACCGGCATTTATTGTTGATTAGCATTGTGTGCTTGTTGATAACAGCTATTTTTGGATCCAGCAAGGTTTAAAAATGGAGATATACAACGAATATAAGGTCAGTGCCAAAAGTAAGCGTTTTATCAATTTGATATGGACCTTCGAGAAACGGTCAGATGATGATTCCGTTCAGGATCGTTTAATACTGCCCAATGGTTGTTTTAATATTGCTATCCTGATTGGTAATGGCGGCGTAGCGCGAACAAAAAATGCTTATTATGACTGTCAGCCTGGTGTATTTTTAACATCACAAATGACAGAAGTTTCAACGGTAAGGTTAAAACCGGGAGCCAAACTCGTTTTTATTCAAATGACTGCCTGGACTTTGTCTTTATTTCCACAGGTAAATTTTAAAGACTTTATTGATGAGGTAAAAGAGGTGGATCTGGCTGATTTACCATTTAAGCGAACCTTAAAGCCAAATGATTTTGATGATAGTCGGTTTGTGGTACATCTCGTAAATCGTTTCTTTAGCCGTTTGAATGATCTGCACCCTGAGAAAGGACCAATCGAGCAGCTTTGTCAACAACTAATAGAGCAACACTCCGAGGGTGTGAAACAAGCCGAATTGGCCCGGCAAATGCAATTATCACCGCGTATGTTACAGCTGAAGTTTAAAGAAGCGACGGGCATAACTTTAAAAGGCTATCTCAAAGTCATCAGGTTTCGGCGCACCTTAAAAGAGATTCTGGAAAATAAAGAGGCCAGAATCACCGAGTCGACACATAAAAAAGGCTATTTCGATCAGTCTCATCTGAATAAAACGTTTAAAGCTATTGCCAAAACATCACCACGTAAGTTGGATACTCAGCAATTTGTTCTGCCTGAAATGAATTGATAAATCTATTTCCATTTCGCTTTTTTACAATTTTTTGTCGTTTTCGCATCCTAATTTTGTCTGCTAAAATCATTGTAGAGAATTAATTGGAAATGTTTATGCGAAAAAGACTTTTACCTCAATTAT
>JAEINY010000046.1 GCA_016342595.1 Marinilabiliaceae bacterium | reverse complement strand
CAAGAACAGCAGAAATCGGAATTTGTTCCCACTTATTATCGATCAAACAACTCACCGAATCAGCACCAACTTCCTTCAACGTTTCAGCAGCCTCCTGAAAACAAGCCAACAAATCATCCGCCTGATGGGCATCCACCGAAATGGTTAAAGGTATATTTAATGCCACACAACGTTTAACAATAGCTTCATTTGGAAACCATGTATGGTACTTTCCACGATACACACCACGGGTATTCACTTCCACTATCCCACCATGCTCCTGAATCACCAGGAGCGTCTCATCGATTAATTGCTGATGCCATGCATCCTGCGGACTGAAATACCGGTTTTGATTATTCATTACTACCTTATCCATATGACCAATAATTTCAGGCTTCTCCAATCGGACCATTTCCTGTATTTGTTTGTAATAGCAAGAAACGGCCTTCTTAATATCACCGCCAAATGCCGATAGCAATCCATCATCATAGTTTTGAGGCGTCCCATCCAATCCCATGATTTTTCCGTTCTCAGGATTCAAAATCAAATGAACCGATCCGATCACATAATCCAATTGGGCCAGCTTTCGCCATTGGTCAAAAGCTATTGTTTTTCCGGGGATGTAATCCACTTCCAGTGACCTATAAATCTGCAACTGGTCACTGTATTTCAATTGACACCGATTGACTTCATGCAAATAATCGGAAAGGCGTTCAAAAGGCATCGCCCAAAATGTTTTAATTGGAACCGGTGCATGGCTGGAAAATCCGAGTACTTTAAATTCTTTATCAATAGCGGCCTGACAAACCTGATCCATGTCGGTTTTACCATCGCAAAATTGACTATGTGTATGCAGTGAAAATTTCATATCCTGTAATATTATTTCGTCCTGTAAAGTCCAATATCGGGATCATTCGAAATGAATTCAAAAGTGTTAATAATTCCTTAAATGCACAATGATGAAAAAAGGGAATCTGCTTTCGGATAAATTAGATTGTGAAAAATGGATCAACTCTATTAAAATCCTATTATTTTTACGCCTTACTCGGAGTCATGATAGCTATAATTATGCACTATTATTTAAAATAAAAATCGTTAAAGAGACGTTAAAGTCTTGCTGAGTTAACAAATTTTAACAACGGGTATCACTTGATTCATGGGCAATATTATACTTTTGAACAAGACATATCACTGGAACAGACAAAATGAATCGGTGATATCATGAGATAAAAAAAATAAGAATTAAACTAGCAATTAGATAAAACCAGATAACATTATGGAGCAATCTGTAGATATTAAAGCCATTAATGAGCGAATTAAAGATGAGAGTTCTTTTGTTGACCTATTGACTCTTGAGATGAATAAAGTGATTGTGGGACAAAAACATTTGGTGGAAAGCCTTTTGATTGGTCTGCTTTCCGATGGACACATCTTACTGGAAGGTGTTCCCGGATTAGCAAAAACTTTAGCCATCACCACTTTATCAACCATAGTTGATGCTCAATTCTCAAGAATTCAGTTTACACCAGACTTACTGCCTGCCGATTTGCTAGGTACACTTATCTATAGTCAGAAAAAAGAGGAGTTCATCGTAAAAAAAGGGCCCATCTTCACCAATTTTGTTTTGGCGGATGAGATTAACCGCGCCCCGGCCAAAGTGCAGTCTGCATTACTGGAATCCATGCAGGAGCGTCAGGTCACTATTGGAGATAAAACGTATAAGCTGGATGAGCCGTTCCTGGTAATGGCCACACAAAACCCGATTGAACAAGAAGGTACCTATCCGCTACCAGAAGCACAGGTGGACCGTTTCATGCTGAAGGTGGTGATTGATTATCCAAAGAAAGAAGAAGAGCAGATGATTATCCGCCACAATTTGGCTAAATCATTCCCGAAAGCTTCCACTATCTTAAAACCTGAAGACATCATTCGTGCCCGTAAAGTCGTGAAGGATGTGTATATGGATGAAAAAATTGAGAAATACATTGTTGACATTGTGTTTGCTACGCGTTTCCCGGACCAGTATGGATTGGAGCGTTTCAAAGATATGATTTCATATGGTGCATCGCCACGGGCGAGTATCAGTTTATCCATGGCCGCCAAAGCCTATGCTTTTATTAAGCGTCGTGGTTATGTGATTCCTGAAGATGTGCGTGCCGTGTGTCACGATGTGATGCGTCACCGTATTGGTTTATCCTACGAAGCCGAAGCCAATAACATTACTTCGGAAGAAGTGATCAGTGAAATTCTGAATCAGATTGAAGTACCGTAGGGGAAGCGTTGAAAAAGCCACTAGTGCTACAAATTGCAAGTTTAAGTATTTATTAATGGTGCAACCTACTGATATATGAAACACCTAATTACAATATATCAACTGCTTCGCAGTTTTCTTTAATGGAACCGCGAATTTAACGAATTACACGAATTCGTTTTCCGCCGGAAAACGTTAATTACCAGAAATTTTAATAATTCGTTTAATTCGCGTAATTCGCGGTTTGAAGAAAAAATTTATTTGATTGGAAGCAAAGCAAAATAATTACTTGAATTTAGAATTTGAAGCACTAGCTACTAGCCTTTAGCTGCTAGTAGCTAAAAGCTAGAGGCTAATAGCTATACCACACCAATGTTTATTTTATAAAAATAGAAAACCTTGGAAGCAACGGAACTATTAAAAAAAGTACGTCAGATAGAGATCAAAACCCGAGGATTATCCAATAATATATTCGCGGGTGAATACCACTCAGCCTTCAAAGGCCGGGGAATGATGTTTAGTGAAGTACGTGAATATCAATATGGCGATGACATTCGCAATATCGACTGGAACGTGACGGCACGTTTTAATCATCCCTATATCAAAATGTTTGAAGAGGAACGTGAATTAACAGTGATGTTAATGATTGACGTATCCGGTTCACGTGAATTTGGAACCTCTTTCAAATTTAAAAAGAATGTGATTACCGAAATTGCTGCTGTATTAGCTTTTTCGGCGATCCAGAATAATGATAAGATCGGCGTCATCTTTTTCAGTGACCGCATCGAAAAGTTCATACCGCCGAAGAAGGGACGGAAACACATTCTGCATATCATACGTGAATTGATCACCTTCACCCCCGAACATCGAAATACGGATCTGACGGAAGCACTCAAATATTTAACCAACGCCATTAAAAAGCGTTGTACCACGTTTGTGATATCTGATTTCATCGATGATAATTTTGAACATGCCCTGAAGATTGCCAATCAAAAACACGATGTAGTTGCACTCAAAGTATATGATCAACGCGAGACGGAACTTCCGAACATTGGTTTGATTAAACTGAAAGATGCAGAAACGGGTCAATATCAATGGGCAGACACCTCCAACAAGGCCGTTCGGGCAGCCTACAGCAAATGGTGGCGTGAAACCAGCGAGGCAACAAAAGCACTGTTCATGAAATGCGGCGTTGATCACGTCGCCGTGCGTACGGATGAAGATTATGTGAAAGCTTTGATTGCTTTGTTTAAAAAACGAATATAATGCGACTATTAAAATATTTAAGCCCTGGATGGCTAGGGTTTACGCTTTTTCTATTATTTCTAATAATCCCCTTCAACGGTACGAAAGCCCAGGAGGTGTCAGTCAATGCACAATTGGATTCTACCGTTATATTTATTGGCGGGCAAATTGACCTGAAGTTAGAAGTCAGTCAACCGGAAAATCTAAATGTCATCTTTCCACTTTTAACCGATACCATTACTCAAAACATTGAGATTGTTAAAGCCGGATCAGTGGATAGTATTCCACAGGATAACAATCGCATTTTGCTGCAACAGACGTATCGAATCACGTCTTTTGACAGCGGATTGCATTATATCCCCCCCATTCAGTTTGAATTGGCAAATGCAGATTTAACTCATTCCATTGAAACAGAAGCGATGGCATTGATGGTGGTAAATCCCTTTGAAGAAGTCGATCCTCAAAAAGGAATTACCGAAATCAAATCACCGCTTAACACACCGTTTCACCTATCTGAGCTTTACAAGTATTGGCCTTATTTAGTGGGTTTAATTGTACTTGGACTCATCGTTGCATTCATTGTCTTTAGATATTTTAATCGTGAGGTGACTATTCCCCTTCTAAAAAAGGAAAAACCCAAAGTTGCACCTCACGTGGTAGCCCTGGATCGCCTGGATCACATCAAAGAGGAAAAGCTATGGCAACGCGACCTGGTTAAACGCTACTATTCGGACGTTACAGATACCTTGCGCCATTACATCGAAGAGCGCTTTATGATCAAAGCCATGGAGCAAACAACCGATGAAATTGTGGATGCGTTTCGATCTGTGGATTTAAGAGAAGTGAAATCGATTGATAACCTGAAGCAAATTCTTCAAACAGCAGATTTGGTAAAGTTTGCCAAATACGAACCACTACCTGATGAAAATGACTTAAGCATGATTAACGCCTATTTCTTTGTGAATCAAACGAAGCAGGAGGTTATTAAGTCGCTGGAAGAAGAGAAAGAGGAGATGCTGAAGCAAGAAAAAGAGGCAGAAACGGTGAACGAATCGACAAATAGCTAAAACATGGCAAACATTGAATTTTTAGATAAATACTATTTATTACTGCTGATCATCATCCCTTTCTACGTTGCCTGGTATGTATGGAAGCAAAAGGGATTACAAGCATCGCTTAAAATTTCAACACTGCGTGGATTCTCAAAAGCGCCTGTGTCCAAAAAAATATACTTACGACACTCACTCTTTGTGTTGCGTGTGCTCGCCATTGCTTTATTGATTATCGTTTTGGCACGCCCCCAATCCAGCAATAGTTACCGCAATGAAATAACCGAAGGAATCGACATTGTGATGGCACTGGATATTTCAGGTAGTATGCAAGCTGAAGATTTTAAGCCAAACCGATTGGAAGCAGCGAAAGAGGTGGCAGCAAATTTTGTGGCAGGACGGAAAAATGATAAAGTTGGACTGGTTATCTACGCCGGAGAAAGCTTCACCCAGTGCCCGTTAACCACAGACCATCGGGTGATCCAAAACCTTTTTAACGACATCACTCCTGGCATGCTGGAAGATGGTACTGCTATCGGCATGGGATTGGCCACAGCCGTTCAGCGCATCAAAGACAGTGAAACCAAGAGTAAAGTTGTTATTTTGCTTACTGATGGTGTTAATAATTCGGGTGAAATAGCCCCTTTAACAGCGGCTGAAATTGCCAAAACGTTTGATGTACGCGTGTATACAGTCGGTGTCGGGACAAAGGGCATGGCGCCCTTTCCGGTCCAAACGGTATTTGGTAAGCAATATCAGCAAATGGAAGTTCAAATTGACGAAGAGCTGTTGCAAAATATTGCAGATATGACCGGCGGAAAATATTTCCGGGCCACAGACAAAAATAAACTGAAGGCCATCTATGAAGAGATTGACCAAATGGAAAAAACACGCATTGAAGTGCGTGAGTACACCAAGCGAAAAGAGGAATATCATTGGTTTGCGGTGATGGCCGGCTTATTTTTATTACTGGAGATCTTCCTGCGTAATACGATATTCAGGAATCTACCTTAATTACTAATCATTAATTGATAACGCTATTATAATGGATCAATTCAGGTTTGAACATCCCATTTTTTTATATGCCTTAGTGCTAATTCCAATATTGGCCTTTATTCACCTATTTCTGGCCAGCCGACGCAAAAGAGCATTGGAAGCTTTTGGAAATCCGGAATTACTGGATGAGCTGATGCCCAACGTTTCCTTTAAACGGCCAACAGTAAAGTTTTACCTGTTGCTATTGGGCTTCATTCTACTAATCATTACCATGGCAGGTCCACAATTTGGAACCAAATTGAAAACGGTTAAGCGCAAAGGTATTGAACTCATGATTGCATTGGATGTCTCCAATAGTATGATGGCGCAAGACATTGAACCCAATCGACTGGAGCGTGCCAAGCGTGCGATTTCACGATTGGTGGATAAATTGACCAATGACCGGGTTGGATTCATTGTATTTGCCGGAGAAGCCTATGTGCAGTTGCCCATAACAACGGATTATCCATCCGCCAAGATGTTTTTGAAATCTATTTCAACCGATATCGTTGGCACACAAGGAACTGCCATCGGCGCTGCTATCCATAAAGGAATCAATTCATTTACGGATCAGGAAGATGTGAATCGTGCTATTATCGTGATCACAGATGGTGAAAACCATGAGGATGATCCCATCAAAGCGGCTCAAGAGGCGGCCCAGAAAGGTATTAAAATATATACCGTTGGAATGGGACTTTCAAAAGGCGCACCTATTCCGGTGAAAGGAGGTCGCAGTAATGAGTTCATGAAGGACCGTTCCGGCAATGTAGTGATCTCCAAAATGGATGAAGCTACTCTGCAGCAAGTAGCCATTACCGGGGAAGGTGCCTACATTCCCGCCAACAACATTCGTAACGGCATCAACAATTTGCTAAAAGAATTGGGTGGATTGGAAAAAAGTGAATTAGAAGCGAAAACATATACGGACTATGATGATCAATTTCAATGGTTTGCTGCAGCAGCGTTGCTATTAATTTTAATAGAGTTTTTGATTTTAGAACGTAAAAACAGACGTCTGAAAAACATCAACATTTTTGATGTTACGAAAAAGAAGTAAGCACAGCATTTTATCAGACGCATTTGCGATATAATCTGGAGGATTTTAAGATGAAAACGATACTATTTACAACCCTTATATTACTGACGACACTTGCTGTTCAGGCACAGGAGGAACGAAAGTTCATCCGCACCGGAAACAGCCAGTTTGAAGAAGAAAAATACCTGGAGTCCGAGATTGAATACCGAAAAGCTCTGGATAAGGATAAAAACTCTTTCGAAGCTCAATTCAATTTGGGGGATGCACTTTTTAAACAAGAGAAGTACGATGAGGCCATTGACCAGTTCAATATGCTGGCTGGCATGGAGCAATCGCCTGAGAATCTGGCACAAGTCTATCACAACTTAGGAAACAGTTATTTTGTGAGTCAGAAATATCCGGAAAGTATTGAAGCCTATAAAAATGCCTTGAGAAATAATCCGCAAGATGATCAAACACGCTACAATTTGATTGCTGCTCAAAAGATGCTTCAGCAACAACAGCAACAGCAGGATCAAAACAAGGATCAGGATAAAGACCAGAATAAGGATCAACAAAATAAAGATCAGCAACAGCAGCAAGATCAAAAACAACAAGATTCGGATGGGGATGGTATCCCTGATGAAAAGGAACAGCAGAACGAGCAAGGGCAACAAGATAAGAATCAGGATACCGATCAGGATGGTACCCCGGATTATAAAGATCAGGATTCAGATAACGATGGCCGGTCGGATCAACAGGAAGCTGGCGAAAATCCAAATGAACCACAGGATACTGATAACGATGGTACCCCTGATTACCGCGATTTAGATTCGGATAACGACGGAACACCCGATAGTGAAGAAGAACAGCAAAATCAGAATAAAAACCAGCAGCAACAGCAACAACAGCAGCCTCAAGATGGTCAAATGTCGAAAGAGGACGCGCAACGCTTATTGAATGCCATTCAGCAAGATGAAGAGAAGCTGCAAAAGGAAAAACGAAAAGCAAAGGCTGTTCAAAGAACTAAAACAGAGAAAAACTGGTAGAAATACTATTTTTGTATAAAAATATACTTTAATGATGAGACAAATCTTCCTGACGATACTACTTTTCGTTGCAACCGCAGGATACAGCTTTGCCCAACAACCCCGGTTCGAAGGAAAAGCACCACAAGCCGTTGTAGCAGGAGATAAATTTCAATTGGTCTATACCTTAAACGATGAGGGATCGGATATTCGCTTGCCGGCACTGCAAGATTTCCAAATTTTAATGGGCCCCAGCACATCCTATTCGCAAAGCACCTCCATCGTAAATGGAAAAGTAACGCGCGAAACCACGTATTCCTTTACGTTTATTTTAAAAGCACTGAAAGAAGGTTCTTTTACCATTCCTCCGGCTTCTATCATGGTAGATGATAAAAAAGTATCTTCCAATGCAGTGAAATTACAAGTTGTAAAAGGCAATGCCCAATCAGTGCAAGGACGAAACCAAACCGGAACTACTTCAACAGCTACTGGTGTTTCTGACAAGGATGTATTTATTGAAGTCATTCCATCCAAACGCAATGTATATAAAGGCGAGTCATTAACCCTCACCACAAAATTATATTCCCGCGTTTCTATTCAGGGCAGCTCCGGGGAGAAAAATCCGGATTTGAGTTCCTTCATTCAGCAAAAACTGGAAGTGCCGGGAATGGGCCGTTTTTCATCCAAAGAAAACATCGACGGTTATCTATATGATGTGGCCGTCATTGATGTCAAACTGCTATTCCCACAGAAATCCGGAAAGATCACCATTGAACCTTTTGAGTTGGAACTGGGGATTCGCAAGCGCGTCGCCCGCCGTTCGCAAAGTATCTTTGACGACTTTTTCGATTCCAATTACCGGGTAGTGAAACAGAAAGTGAAATCAAAACCGATTACTTTAACTGTAAAACCCCATCCAACCAATAGACCTGCCGGATTTTCCGGTGGTGTTGGTAAATTGGACATGCAGGTCAATGTAACCAAACATGAAGCTAAAGTAAATGACGGGATTACACTTAAGGTAAGCATATCGGGTACAGGAAATCATAAATTTGTGGAAGAACCAATCATCAAATTCCCGGCTGACTTTGATGATTTTGATGCCAAAATATCCAATAACATTACCAATACGGCATCCGGAATGAAAGGCACCAAAACCTTTGAGTATTTACTCATTCCCCGACATGCCGGCACCTTCACCATTCCGTCCGTTAAGTTCAGCTATTTTGATCCTGGCGCCGGTAGCTATATATCAAAAAATTCATCACCTGTTACCATTCATGTAGAAAAAGGGGAAAGTGGTGATGAGATGAGTGGAACAGTCGTTCGTTCGAATGTCACCCGTGAGAATGTGAAGTTTATTGGTAAGGACATTCGCCACATCAAAACCGGTCAAACCGTTTTGAAACCGATTGGTACCTTCCTGTTTGGTAGCTTGAAGTTTTCTCTGGCTCTATTGGTTCCATTCTTCTTATTCATTCTGATTTATTTACTTAACCGGAAACGACTGGCCGACAATGCCAATATGGTGATGGTCCGGACAAAGAAAGCCAATAAAGTAGCGAAAAAACGCTTGAAAAAATCAGCTCACTTCCTGAAAACCGGGGAGAAAGAGGCATTCTATGAAGAAGTATTGAAAGCGCTCTATGGCTATTTAAGTGATAAATTAAGTCTGCCTTTGAGTGAACTATCGAAGGATAATGCGAAAGAAATTCTAATGGAATCAAAAGTATCAGAAGAACTGGTACAAGCCTTTATGGATGTTCTGGATACATGTGAGTTTGCCCGCTACGCCCCGGCTTCCGGGTCGGGTGAAATGGATAAGTTGTATCAGAAAACCATTGAAACCATTAGTAAACTTGAAAACCAGGTAAAACGCCAGTCATGAAACGATTATTTATAACAGTCCTGATCATATCCATCTTCGCGCCTGCTTGGGCCGATGATGACCGCTTTGATAAAGCTAATTCTCATTATAGTGAAGGGCAATATGAACAAGCCATTCAACTATATGAAGAGATTTTAAGTACCGGTGTTGAAAGTGGAGAGCTTTATTTCAATCTGGGAAATGCCTATTACAAATTTGGAGAACTGCCAAGTGCGATATTGAATTACGAGCGAGCCCGTTTATTGAAACCACAAGACAGTGATATCAAATATAACCTGGAGTTAGCCTACACCCAAACCACCGATAAAATTGAAACAAAAGGCACCTTCTTTCTGACACAATGGGTCAGTTCAATACGCAATAAAGCGACCTCCGACTTTTGGACGATACTGGGTATTGCTTGCTTTGTATTGACACTTCTATTTGCTGGTTTCTTTATGTATTCCAACTCTGTTGTTTTGAAGAAAGCTGGTTTTTACCTGGCCATTATCATGGTAATTAGCACTTCCATTACTCTTTCATTTGCCTATAAGCAAAAAGATAAACTGGTCAACCGCACTCATGCCATTGTATTTAGTCCTTCAGTGACCGTGAAAAGTTCACCTGATGTGAGTGGTACGGAAATATTCATTTTGCACGAAGGCACCAAAGTGAAAGTGATCGGAACACTGGGTAACTGGAAAGAAATTGAATTGGCAAATGGGTATATAGGCTGGATTGAAATGGAAACCATTACAATGATATAAGATCGCATAGGCAGAAATATATAAAAAGCCTCCACATCCTTTGATGCGGAGGCTTTTTCCATAAACACCCAAACTATCGGTCAAAATTCAATTTTAATTCCTTATTAATCTCTCCTTTTGACCGCTTTTTGTTTTATTAGTTCAAACTATTATCGCCTGGATTATCCGCGATAGATTCTCTTTTTCAAGTCCTACCCTTCCCCCTTTGACTTCTTATATTACCAATACCAAACCAAAAACAACAACACCTTCACTTACTGATGATTGATTTATTGTGCGTTACTAATATATTCCAATATATGGAATATTCTATACAAAATTGGAAAAATATCCTATAATTTTTGTTTGATGATCACTCTGGGAATCTAAATCCATTCAATGACTTTTGGGAAATCTTTACCACAGGGGCACCAAAAGCATAAGCGGCTACCTGGTATGGTGGAAAGTGAAAATCTATTGCCTGATCTGTAATAACAAAAACCTTAAAATCAGCAAGAGTTGCGGTGCCCTCATCTATAAATACATCCGAGTCTAATTGTTGACGTAATTGCTCACGTACCGGCTTTTGCACAGATTGCAAAGCACTTGTTGCAAAAAAATCCTGTAATTTATACCGTACCCGTCGATTCGGATGCAAAACCAGTGAAGTCAAAAACGTATTCCCATGGGCACCTCCCGTATAGTGATAATCTCTAAAAACAATGGAAAGAAAACCCTGAGTTGTATAAACCAGTTCACATTGAATCACTTGTTCATTCATCCAATTTTCGGAAAGTCGCTCCTCTCCTGCTTCTTCCTTGAAAGCCTGAATCATTCCTAAAACGGTAGATCGAATTAATGAATCCGTATAAGCATGATTAAATTTTGGAAACTGCGCATTAATATCATAAATATCTGTTTTAAATACTAATGAATCCTGCACAGTCGAATAATCAAAACCTTGTTTTGTTTTCGTTTGACATCCTATAGTAATAATAACAAGAGTCAATCCAAGTATTAAATGTTTTACCATAAAAAAACGTTTGTAATTTGTGAAGTCAAATTTACAAACCTTTTCATATTTCACTAATCAGTCATCTATCAAATCTCAATTTTTCGTCCGAATAATTGATTGCTTAGATGTTTCATAATATAGATTTTAGTGATAGTATTTAGTCTCTGCTTATATCAATTTTCTCTTTTGCAAAAGTACGAACCACCTGATGGTGTATCGGTTAAGTCGTGGTTAAAAAGAGTTAAGGAAAGGTTAAGGGCGAATTACATCTTCGCTGAATACACTATCTTTACATTGTCAATGCAGCAATTGGTCATTGTCATTCAATGTTGATACCTGTAAGACACCTTTATAATAGACAGTTGACAAAAAGATGAAGCGAAAATCAATATTAGGCCTGATTGTCTTAATGAGTTTCTCATTGTTGGGAATCATTGCCGCTCAATATTTATGGATACAGGAGTCCATTAAAATTCAACGCAATAAATTTCACGCAGCAGTTTATGAAGCCCTGGATAAGAGCGTCATGCGTCTGGAGCGCGAACAATCGGCTGAACGCATCTATAATGCCTTCTTCCCGAAAATTGATATCGTTCCCATTGCTCGACCTAAAAAGGATACTCTAAGAGACATTAAAATTCGTAAAAAACATAAGCAGCCGACACAGACATTCTATTATCAATCACATGCCGATACAATTACAACACCTTCAGGTACACGTATTGAAACGCGCTTGGAAATAAACGGCAGATCATCGGAACAGGAAATCTGGATCTCCTCTGGCCAGCGAGGCCTGGGGTTAAAAGAACTGGAAAAAAAGATGATTCAGGTAGAGGATTCGTTGGCCCGGGTGGTTGAAGCTGTGAATAATGATCAGGCACATGTGATGGATGTTTTTAATCAGATTACTTATGAACTGACAACGCGTCACACGCCCCTGCAAGACCGTCTGCAACTGCATCGACTCAACGCCATATTACAGGAAGAACTGACACAAAACGGAGTGGATGCCCAATTTGAATATGGCGTAATCGACCGTCATTCTCAAAAGCTACTGGATCAGCGATCAGCTGGTTTCGAATACAAACAGGCTCTTGAGGAAACACCTTTAAAAGTCAACCTATTCCCTCAAAGTATTTTTCGAGGATTTTCGCCCTACGAATTAATGATTTATTTTCCGGACTTGGCGACTTACCTCTATAAATCGCAAGGCTGGATGTTATCCATATCCATCCTATTCACACTTTTCATCCTCGTTACCTTCTACCTCACCATGCGGATGATAATGAACCAGAAAAAGGTATCTGAGATAAAATCTGATTTTATCAATAACATGACCCATGAGTTTAAAACCCCCATTGCCACAATTAGCCTGGCATCAGATAGCATCATGAATCCGGCTGTTTTAAATAACCCGGGTCAGATGAAAACCTTTTTGCGAATCATAAAAGAAGAAAACAGCCGCATGAACAATCATGTGGAACGTGTGCTGCAAATGTCGCAGATTGAAAAGAAAGATTTTGTCGTGGTTCGTGAATCACTGGATTTACATGAGTTATTATTGAGAGCTGTAGACAATATGCAGCTGCTGGTACAGGACACCAATGGCTCCATCAGAACAGAACTTATAGCAGAACTGGCCATCTTTAAAGTGGATGAAGTACATTTTACCAACATCATTATTAACTTGCTTGAGAATGCTTTAAAGTACTCCAAAGAATTCCCTGAAGTAGTCATATCCACCCTTAATAATGGAAATGGTATTTTTATCAAGATCATTGATAAAGGCATTGGGATGACACGGGAACAGCAGAATAAAATATTTGACAAATTTTACCGCGCGTCGGGTGGTAATATTCATAACGTGAAAGGATTTGGTTTGGGACTGAGCTACGTGAAAGCGGTCATTGATGCCCATCATGGCACGATATCGGTGAAAAGTAAAGTAGCAATTGGCACTGAATTTACCATTTACCTTCCTTTTTAATTTGTAACACATGGGTGAATTGAGTAAAGTATTTATGGTAGAAGATGACCTTAATTTTGGAACGGTCATGAAAGCCTATTTGGAAATCAATGGTTTTATTGTTTCCTGGGTAAAGGATGGTCGTTTTGCCATCCAGCGGTTTGGTGAGCAGTCCTTCGACATTTGCATACTGGACGTCATGCTACCCAATGTAGACGGCTTCACCATTGCCCGGCAAATCAAAGAAATCAATACTGACATGCCAATCATATTCCTGACTGCTAAAACGATGAAGGAGGATATGCTGGAAGGCTTCAGTACCGGGGCTGATGATTATATTACCAAACCATTTGATTCAGAGATCATGATTTGTAAGATCAATGCCATCCTGAACCGACATAAACGTCAGTTGCCCGAAGAAGAGCCCAAAGAATATACCATTGGAGAAGCCGAGTTTGATTACGAGTTAAGAACCATTACCTTTCAATCTGAATCGGTAAAGCTGTCACCTAAAGAGGCGGATTTGCTAAAATTACTGTGCCAAACGCAGAATAAAGTCTTGTCGAGAGATATCGCCTTGCGCCAGGTATGGGGTGAAACAGGTTATTTTACTACCCGAAGTATGGATGTGTACATTACTAAACTTCGAAAATACTTAAAAAGTGTACCTGGTGTTGAAATTGTTAATATTCATGGAAGTGGCTATCAATTGAGAGTGGATTAAGCAATTTGAAAATTCGTTGATTAAATAAAGCTATAGCTCAATTGGTGGTGGATACTTTTACAAAACACTAACATTCAACCCCATTCAGGGTTGTAACGAAATATGATTTTAATCCCTGGGTTTCACCCAGGGTTATTAACATTAAACCACTTCGTGGTTATAATAAGGTAATCCTGAAAGGATTGAATTTGAATAACCACGGGTGAAACCCGTGGAACAAACGATCCAGGCACTACAACCCAGGATGGGTTGAATAAACCAACCTCTAATTATGACAGAGCCTTAAATAAAGATAGTATAATAAAATTCAATCAACCGTTGTAACGAATCCTCTAATTGATACGTCCTACCACAAACATTAAAACCTGAATATCATGAAACGATGGATCACATTTACTGCACTACTGACCTTTGCAACTTTTATATTTGCGCAGCAGAACCAGGTAGAGATTAATAAATCATTCCCAAATATTACTGAAGTTATTGTGGATGTTGTTTTTTGCGAAGTAGACATTCAAGCTTCTGAAGATGCAGATGTATCGGTGGAAGGAGTTATTAAATGGGAAAAAGAAAAATACCCATATGAATTTGTGACTAAAGTAACCGGAACCACTTTGCATGTTGAAGTAAAACATCCACGTCATTCCAAAGGTCGAACTGCCGGAAAAATAGCTCTCAAAATGCCGGCTATGACGGACATTGATGTATCTTCAGTAAGTGGTAATATTCGGGCATCGGGTGTTGGACAGCGATACGTCAAACTGAATTCGGTATCCGGTGAAATTGAAGCAGCAAATATTGGCAGTAAAGTAAAAGCATCATCTGTTTCAGGAAATATTCAATTGACGGACATTAACGGACATGTTTCCACTTCCACCATTTCGGGTAATCAACACCTGGCAGATGTGAGTGGTAATTTAAAAGGATCCTCCATTTCAGGGAATTTCAAAATTAGTAACCTAAAAGGAAATAGGGAGATTAGCACGGTATCAGGGAGTGTGCACTAAGTAATAAATAGAAGATAAGATGACTTTTGGGGCTGTACCAACTTTCAGGGTTGTGCAGCTCTTTTATTATGTCTACCACTCCCCCCCCCAACAGCACTGATCAAAAGGCTATAATGTCTGCCACCCACTAAATTAATCACAATTAAATATACCCCATTCACCAAATCAGAAATATAATCTTTTGCTTCAGGTTTTAAAACAGAAGAAATAAATGAACCATCTGTTTTAATAACAGTAAAACTTTCTACTCCACTATTCTTTGTAAAGTATAGACGACTGTCTTTCAAACACAATATATCCTTTTCATGACATTTGAGTGTAAACCAGAGCTTCCTTTACTAATAAGACACTTGCCATTTCAAATCGGGTGACAATTCATTTCTCTTTCTCTTGAATAATCATTGTCAATAAATATAACATTCTCCGCTTAATCCAGAATTACGATTCTATAATATACTTATCAGAAACATATTAAAAAATGAATAAAAAAACCCGAACCAATCTGGTTCGGGCCTCACAAATATTGTATACCATCAAATTACCCCAAAGGCAACAATGATTTTTTATAAACGTCTTGATATAGTTGAGCTAATGCAATGTACAATGCAATCGCACCACAAATAATACCTTCGATACCGGCAATGGTATGAACCCAATGACTGCCTGTAAAATTTGCAATGGCCAACAAGGCAAATAATACGACTACACTGGCAAACAGAAAAATCATCGCTTTATTCATTTTTAGAGTAGCTACAAATAAACCGAAGCTATAAATACCCCAGATGGATAGATAATATCCCATAGCAGTTGGCGTAGAAGCCGTACCTAGACCTAATTTAGGCAGCACCAAAAGAAATACCAGTGAAATCCAGAAAGCTCCGTACGAGGTAAAAGCCATGGTTCCAAACATGTTATTCTTTTTCCATTCCATGATACCCACAATAATTTGTACCGTACCACCCATCATCAGCCCCATGGCCAAAATCATTGTATCCAAGGCGAATAAACCAGCATTATGCAGGTTTAATAATATAGTCGCCAATCCAAATCCCACCAATCCCAAGGGGCCTGGGTTAGCTGTTTCATCTTTCGCAACAAACATGTTGTTCTCCATTTTCTTTTTCGGTTTTAAAGCAATCAAAGAATTAAAATCGGGCGAAAATACATATTTACTTCATTAATTAAGTGATTCTTAAACATGATTTGGCTCATTGGTAATCTAAAAAAGCTCCTTATCCTGCATGGATAAAGAGCTTTAAATTATTGTTGGAGGTTAAAATTCGTATCTAACGCATCTGTAATTGACTTGAATCATCTAAGTCCAATTGAATGGACTTGGCAGCATTTATACTTATGGTTGAATTATTACGAATAGTCCCTTTTACGAGATCCAGTTTCAGATCGGAACTGGCCATAAACTGCGAATCATCCACAAGCAAACTCAACTTTTTGGTATTAAATCCCCAGGCCCTCACGGTAGAAGATTCTTTTAGTACAACCTCCAAAGAAGAAATGGTCACATCATTTCCCATCTTCAATTCAGCCTGCTTCATATGTACAGCCAATTTAGATAATTCAAAAGAATTAAGCCCGACTTCACATTTATGACCACTAAGGGATTTTAGTTCATTGAAATGAATAGTAACATGTCTGCTGACATTTTGGATAAACAAGGTGTCATTTCGTACGTCAAAAACAGGTTTAACATGTTCTTCAGCATTTTTAATGTTATACGTGAAGTACGAACGATCTCCTTTTGTAATATTCACATCACAGTCTTTATCTACATAAATGTGCTTAAAAGACGCCAGATTTTCAGAAATCTCTTCATAGTGGTCTCTATGGAAATCATCACATGACTTATCATTATAGGCAAAGCCCATGATGGTAATACCCATTAGAAAAAGGCCAATTGCGGAAAAATAGGCTATAAATAGGATTCTACTTGTTTTCATTTTCTTGCAGTTTAGAAATTAATGGTTGAACTTCCGATTGGGCGATTTTTAGCAGATCTACCTGATGTGTGAACTCTGGTAAGGCTTGCTCAAAAAACTCTTGTCGACGCATCTCCTGGATTTTTCCCGGTGCCTGATCCGCCACAAAATAACCGATCCCTCTTTTATTGGCGATAATCTCTTCCCGTTGTAATTCCAAATAAGTGCGCATAATTGTGTTGTGATTCACCCCTAAAGTCGCTGCTTGTTCTCTCACCGATGGCACTTTATCACCCGGTTGAAATTCACCTGCTAAAATCCGATCGCATAGGTTATCCGCAATCTGCTGAAAGATGCCTTTTGAACTCTTAAACTCCATCATGCTATTTCTCTTTCTTTTAATTTAAAAAAGGCATATACCAAGGTAATCAGCGTTGAACACCCTAAAAACAGCTTAAGAGACATAAGGGCTGATTCCTTAGAACCATGTAGACTTCTGGTCATATACTCCAGTCCCTGTTTGAGATCGATAACTTCGATAATAATATAGAAATACCCTACCATCAGCATAAATATAGCTCCCACCAATACGATGGTCTTAATCAATGGATATTTTCGAATAGAAGCGGCACCTGCAAACACAATGGATGCTCCAAATGCAAATACCCAAACAAGAATCGTAAAGGCTTCTTTTGGCACCTTATCAAACAAACTGGCAAACATGAAACCCGAATAGCTGATATCTTCTGACAAAATAGTTGCAAAAATGGCTGATAAATGGCTGGCCAGATAAAAGATAACCGGAAAGACCAGGAGGTATACCACAAAACGCGACACTATTTCCATTAAATACTTTTCAAAGACTGAGGCCGGAATCATCAATGCATCGATGGTTGTTTCCTTTTTGCGCAGATATGGGAATGATTTTCCAAAATAAAATATGGCGCCAACAATACCTGTTCCAATAAATAATCCAGACCAATCCATATTGTTCCATCGCGGATTGGAAAGCAATATCACCAGTTGAAACAGAAATAAAGCAGCAAATACACCTCCAAGCAGTAACAAGTAACGCTTTTTATGAATGTTAAAATTAAAACTAAGCAACTTTATAAAACGCGGGAAATTAAATATCTGATTCATGGATTTCCAAATTTGTGCCGTTCGTCACAGCGTTAAACAATAACTCAATATCGACAGGTGTTTCTGTACCATTCTTTTTTGACAAGATGTGATAACCTCCCGGTGCCAATTCACTATATAAACAATCCGCTTTTTTCAAGTCAGAAACCATACTAAAAGCCAGACTTTGCGATACATCCAATACACTGTGGTTAAACATGATTCGACCATGATCGATCAATACGATGCGATCAATTAAGTTTTCTACGTCCTTTACCTGATGCGTAGAGATGATCACCATTTGATCGTCAGACAATGCGCCGGCTACAACTTTTCGGAATAAGGACTTGGAAGGGATGTCTAAACCATTGGTTGGTTCATCCAAAACCAATAATTTACAATTGGTGGAAAGGGCAAAAGCAATTAAGAATTTCTTCTTTTGCCCGTATGACATTTTGCCAAGGTTCTTTGCGCCGTCCAACTCAAAATCATGCATGATACCTGCCATTTTGCCATAATCAAAATCAGGATACAAGGTTCCTGTAGCTTTAACATATGCATTGATGGAGATGGATGGTACAGCAAACTCCTCAGGTACAAAATAGACCTGTTGTAAATACGAAGGCTGCCGGTGAAAAGGATTCTGATTCAGAATATCGATGACACCTGCGTGTGGTTTTAATAATCCAGCCATGAGTTTCAGAAGGGTTGATTTACCGGCTCCATTTTTACCCAATAATCCGATAATGCTACCTTCTTTAGCTTTTAGGCTTAGCTCCTGAAAAAGATGTTCTTTTTTAGAGTAGCTAAATGTCAGGTTTTGAATATCAATCATAATTGAAATGCTTTATGTGATGATGGATTAGTTTAGTGTTCTACTTTTCTAGTACACCACAAATATAACCCTCTTTTTTTTATCTCCAAACTTTTTTTGTACTCGAATGATGCATTTTAGGGAAAGACCATTTCATACTTGCGTGATGTCACTGATAAATACAAGCCTCTCAATAAGCGCTGGATACCCCTAATTGCGGGTTATGAACTCACTTGGGAATAGGGATGCCCAATCCATCAGGTTGTTTATATCCAAAACCCAACTTAAAAACCGGTAAACGCTGATTTTCTCATCGATAAGCTGACCATTTTCCTCAAAAGCCGGGTAAAAATTGCGGAACAATCTATTATTTTTATCAAAGGGCTGGCATTTTGATAGATCATGCAGGTAAAAAGCCAGGATTACCTTGAAAAAAGCCAGATAAACTCTGGCTCTAAATGAAAAGCTTCTGGCAAAAAGGGAGAAGATTCTTGAATTTTGCCAGAACTACCTGGAAAAAAATGAGAATTATCAACGAAATGACCAGGCAAACGAAAGAAATAATCCTGCTTTTGGCTCTTTTTTCTTGCTGATGGGGGTAATACACAAGGTAAATGGCGTATTTACCTATAAAAGTGTTAATCCCATAAACACCATCACTACAGCACGGCGCATGGTAACAAATAAGGCCCTATCATAGTTAAAGGTTGATTGATTCAACCCATTCTGGGTTGTGGCAGATTGTGTTAGCATCCCCTGGGTTCCACCCAGAGTTATTAACGTTAAGGGATAGTTATCGCACCACTCCGTGGTTGTAAAAGAATAATCCTGAAAGGATTGAATGTTAATAGCCGCGGGTGAAACCCGTGGTGTAATTAACAAAAACACCACAACCCTGAAAAGGGTTGAATGTTATTATTTTGCAATATCACCAACCACTACTTATGAAAGAGCCAATAAAAAAAGGCCCTCACGAGGAGGGCCTTTTTACTGCTATCAATATTTTAAATCTCTAACTTAGATCAAATCGATGCTGCGCTTAACAAATTTAGTTAAAGCCTCACCTTTTAGCATGTTATTGGATAACAAAGCCAGGTCAATCAATTGAGAAACCAATTTGTTGCCGGAAGCAAAGGTGGTTAACTCTTCATCTTTCTTAGCGTTGATTTCAGTGACTTTCTTATTCACTTCTTCCAACTCATCTTTGATCGACTGAGGAATCTCTTCGTCTTTCTTGCCTTCTTTGGCTTTCTCTATCTCGGCGCGACGTTTCTCAACGCTTTCCACTTTTCCTCGGAATGTAGCTACCTTCTCACCTACTTCTTTCTCTTCGTCTTCGATGATGCGTTTTACCAATGGATGATTCCCATTCACCACCAAGCTATAGCTATCCGGCATTTCTCCATAGAAGTTCATACCACCACCGCCACCAAGCGCGCTCATCTCTTTCATACGACGCATGAACTCCTGCTGCACGATCATCACCGGCACATCCGTTTCACTCAAGGCCTCAAATGCGACAATGAAATTCACTTTATCGATATTTGGCACCTGCGAGCTGAAGATAGTTGTCAGGTCTTGTTTTTGTGGCTCTGATAAATTCAACGTAGCTGCATCTTCCTTCGGAATCAGTTTATCAACCACATCACTGTCCACACGAACAAAACGCGATTTCTCGAACTTGCTCTCCAGTTGGTTTACAAAGTGACTGTCCAACTGACCGTCCAACACCAATACATCGTATCCTTTGTTTTTAGCTGCTTCGATAAAACTGTGCTGACCTAATACATCAGTGGTATACAAGTAAACCACTTGTGAATCCTTATCCGTCTGATTGGTTTTAATCACCTCCGCATATTCATCAAACGTAAAGCATTTACCATCGGTGTTTTTCAACAAGGTAAATTTCTTCGCCCGGTCATAAAACTTCTCTTCAGACAACATACCGTATTCGATGAAGATTTTCAGGTCATCCCATTTCTCCTCGAATGTTTTACGGTCTTTTTTGAAGATCTCTTCCAAACGATCGGCTACTTTTTTAGTGATGTGGCTGGAAATTTTCTTCACATTACCATCACTTTGCAAGTAAGAACGCGATACGTTCAATGGAATATCCGGTGAATCAATCACCCCATGCAACAATGTCAGGAACTCAGGTACAATTCCCTCTACTGAATCCGTTACATACACCTGATTGCTATACAACTGGATTTTATTTTTCTGCACCTCCACATTGTTTTTCAACTTCGGGAAATACAATACACCGGTCAGGTTAAATGGATAATCAACATTCAAGTGAATGTTGAACAAGGGATCATCAGACATCGGATACAAATCGCGATAGAATTTATCGTAATCCTCATCTTTCAATTCAGAAGGAGTACGTGTCCACAACGGTTTGGTATCATTGATAATTTGATCCTTATCCGTTTCTTCCTCTTTTCCTTCTTTGTATTCCGTTTCTTTACCAAAGGCAATTTCAACCGGTAAGAAGCGACAATACTTCTTCAGCAGTCCATTAATTTCCGCTTTAGTGGCATATTGTTGATTCTCATCATCAATGTGCAAAATAATGTCAGTTCCTCTTTCTGCTTTGTCAACCTCTTCTAAAGTGTATTCCGGACTACCGTCACAGCTCCATTTCACTGCCTGAGCACCTTCCTGGAACGATTTGGTAATCACTTCTACTTTTTTAGATACCATGAAAGAAGAGTAGAAACCTAAACCAAAGTGCCCGATAATAGCATTGGCTTCGTCTTTATACTTCTCCAAAAAATCGTTGGCACTGGATAAAGCTACCTGATTCAGGTATTTATCAACCTCTTCGGCCGTCATACCTATTCCACGGTCGGAAATGGTGATAGTTTTTGCCTTTTCATCCAACAAGATGCTGATGGTTGTTTCACCCAGTTCGCCTTTGAATTCACCCACTGAAGCCAGTGTTTTCAGTTTCTGAGTAGCATCTACCGCATTGGATACCAATTCACGTAAAAAGATTTCGTGATCGCTATAAAGGTATTTTTTGATGATGGGAAAAATGTTCTCTGTAGTAACCCCAATATGTCCTTTTTGCATAGTTACTTGTATTTTTAATGATTTATAATTCGATTTTACTGCCTATATTTATCAAAGGTGATGCCAAGATGAGTTTTCTGACAAAGCGGCAGTGATGACAGTTGATGCCTGACATTTTTGTCATAACAGGCTATTGAATTCTAATCAAAAAAGGAATTCCTCGATTTGGAATTCCTTCGTCATACTAACTATTACATGCAAACCCTATCCTAATTAATTGTTCAAATACGATTCTCAATTAAATGATACGCGCTATTTTTTCAAGAATGGCCGGCTTGTGATTCCATCAGCACAAACCACTTTCAACAGATACATACCCGGTTTCAATTGAGACACATCCTTTGCTTTTTCATCGCGATAAGACAACATACGAACACCCTGAATATTAAAAATCTCTGCTTTAAAAGCGGCTTCTTCCATTTCGATGTTTAAAGAATTCGCCACAGGGTTGGGGAAAATACGGATACTGTTGTTTTCTATTTCATTAGTAATCCCAGTTGAAGTACCTTCTAATTTATACAGCTCAAAACCGGTATTCTCTTCTAATTCTGCCTGGAAACAAAAGGTATTATTAACCACATAAAACTGACTAAACAGCGCCAAATCCTTAAGTGAAAAACCTACACATTCGTGTGCTACAGGCATGGCACTCTGATCCGTACCAATTGAGAATAAATCGCCGCCCCAATAGGATGCTTTCCCATTAAAAAACAAGCGGTTATTATAAACAGTCATCCCGCGAGGGTTTCCACCATTACTACCCGGATACAAATCATTATAAAGCGTTGTACCATCAGCGGTGCCATCGGTTACCCACAACTCGGCCCCATGACTTTCGGTTCGCGCATTGAAAAACAACTTATCACCAAATACGGTCAAGTCCAATGGTGTCGAAGAGTAGGTCTTATCTCCTGAATAGATATTGATATCCTTTACCAATACGGTTCCGGCAGTGGTGCCATTTGTTTTCCATAGTTCATCGCCATACTCTACAGATCGTGCTTTAAAATATAACTCGCCCTTGTATTCCACGAACTCTTTATCAGAAGAAACGCTTCCCCCACTGGTATTAATATCCTTTAACTCGTAGGTCCCTTGTGAGGTACCATCGCTCCGCCACATTTCGAATCCATTATTCAAGTTTGCTATAAAAATAAGCAGGTCATTTAACACTACAAGTCGCTCCGGCCGGGGCGTTTCACTGTTAGGTAAACTACTTAGGCGTCTGGTCCCTTCTGCAGTCCCATCCGTGTACCAAATTTCCTTAAATCCATAGGAAGGGGTGGCAGTGAAATAGAGCAAGTCCTCGTATACAACAAATTGATTCGGGTTAGAACCACTCCTATCACCTGGATTAATATCTTTTACCAGTACTGTTCCGGCTTCAGTACCATCAGTTTTCCACAATTCACTTCCTGCTGCTCTGGAACCTTCTGCCATGAAATAGAGCTCCCCCTTGTAAACACCAAATTGAGGTGATGTAACCGCCAAAGAACCCGAACCTCCATTATTAATATCTTTTACCATGACGGTTCCGGCCTCGGTACCATCAGTTCGCCAAAGTTCAATTCCATGCACCCCATCATAGGCTCTAAAATATACATGGTCACCAAAACTATTGAAATACTCCGGATGTGAGGAGTTCGGTGAATCAAACTGATCAACTCCAGGGTTTATGTCCTTAATCATATAGGTACCTTCTGTTGTGCCATCAGTACGCCAAACTTCTCTGCCATTCTCAACACTCCCACACTCAAAGATCATAACTGAAGATCCGATGAAAGCAACATCCTTACCAGACATACTAAAATAACCACTATTGGCCTTTGTTTCGTATAGCAGGGCAATCTTTTCATTTTGTGCCGAGACGAAAGTTGAACCACAAAGAAGGAGACTAATAATTGTGAAAATTTTAATCATTATTTAGTTTTTTTGTAGACTAGCTATATGAAAATTGCTTTTAACTTTTTATTTAATAACCACCCCGCCTTCGGCACCCCTCCTAAAAAAACAGGAGGGGAAAATCGTGACCGAGAGAAGTTTCTCCTCCTTTTTTCAAGGAGGAGTACCGCGAAGGATGAGTGGGGAGGTGGTTATTTGTTTAAAAGCAAATTCACTAAGCCAGGCTACAGTTTTAATGGAATCGCTTTAAATAAAATCATTTTACATCTTTTGCAACTCATAAATGATGTAATGGCCAAAATCACCCGGTTTATCTTCAATGATCCTGGCATATACGCCAGGTCGGTCATTGACCATCCAACACTTTTTCCGTACCTCAAAACTATCCACCCCTTCAATGACGGTACAATCAAAAGTACCGGCCGGTGTGATGAGTTGTTCATTCCCAACAACTCTATAGGCCATCTCCAGTTGTGGGTAGAGCTTATTGGAGCATTGGCTCACATTAATTTGGTTAGGTGGTAAGGCGGCATCTTCAGGTAGATTATATTGATCGTATCCATAAAAGATAAAGTCTACATTGATGACTTCCTCCCCTTCATTGACAGCCACCTCAGCGGTTAATTGCTTGCGATCGAATATACCCGTTTCGTCAATTAAGGAAGAATACTCGTATACTAAGTGTTGAACATCAGCTAAACTTGTTAGCATAGCGTAAGGATCTTGCCAAGGTAATTTTTGTTCATCCTCCTCATATTTATAGTCACCTTCCGCGCTGTAAAAATCTGCTTCAGTAAAGGTCAACCGTTCAATACCAGCCGTATTATCAACTTTCCTACTGGCTAAAAAATGGCTCCCATTGTTGATTAATTCCAACTCTGTCTCGCCCTTCAGAAGCACTTGACTTTCACCTTTAAGACCAGGTAAACGACCGATCACGGTGAGAGACATTTTTTCAGTATCGAAAATCCAGTTCCCTTCACTGGTCGTTTCCATATCGGACTCGTGCTCCAGATAGCTGACAATATCCGGTGCTTTAAAAGTCAGTAGTTTAGTCACATCCGGGTTATTATCATCCTGCATCTGCCAGGTTCCAATTAATCCCGCTACTTGATTATCAATGGCAATTTTTTGTTTATCCAATTTCATCAATTGAATCCGTGCACCATTGTTTTCAATCACCAATGTGTGTTCATTGATTTCTTGCACACGGTTACTCCCATTCAATTCCTTAAACCTGGCAGAAGCAATGTGTATGACTTCCTTTTTCTGATCATAACTCCAGGTACCCATATTCCTGCCAGCTACTTCCATATCACCATTCTTTAAAAAACTGATGGGTGAATAAACCCCTTGCTCCTGACCTTCAACAATTACTTTTGTGATGAGCCAGCGACCGTTGACCTCTTGCGCCTTTGCCAGGCTAAATACTGAAAGCACAAGCGCTAAAATGATTGAATATGTTTTCATAGTGATTGTATTTTGATTTATACCATTAAATTAAAAAGCCTGCTGATCATTCTCTTTCAGCTTAGAAATGGGAATGAAATAACTTTTATCCCAAATAGACACAGATGAATCAGTCAACAGCTTCGTTATTTCCTATATTGATGTCCGCTAAATCCTCGAATTTAACTAGTGCTACAAACAGTAAATTATAGTATTTATTTTCACCTGTTCTTTTTCCCGATTTGAACTTCGACAACACCTAATCAACTCCTTTTATATAAGTGCTCTCCCGGTGAACCGGGATTACTTTATTTGTTCACCCATGTATATTCATTTATGGTGTTCACGATTTCCACTTTGTTCCAATTCTACAGCCCAAAAAAGTAAACCCAAAAGGCCGCCGCTCAATTGCAATATGCATTTCCCTCTGTGCGGCTCTGTGTTACAATTAGTTTGTGTAAAACATACCCTCTTGCATCTGAGCGACCTCCTCGTAATTGATAGTACTTAAAGGCTCAAACTTTGAGGCAGGTACTGAAATGTTTTCTTTGAATAAAGTAGCAATTTCATTGGCTTCAATACCCATGATTTTGGCTTCCGTTTTGAGCAACATACCTTTATACACCCAGGCCTTGGCACCTAATAATTTCATGACTTCACATTTCCGGTTTAAAAAAGTTTCTGATCCTAACTTCTCACCACCCAAAGCATCCATCAATTGTTGCTCCAGTTGTTTCGCTTCTGCATCAGACATCTCTTCAGCAATCTCTTGTGCAGCATCATAATAGGGCATGGTTCCTTTCTGACCCGTGTTATCCAGTAAATTGGCGCTCCAGAATTTGTCCCCTATCATGATGGTCACCGTATGCACTTCTTCCTTATTAACCATGCCGAACATTTTTATTTCAGAGGTGGACTTGATCTCTTCATAGGATTTATCGCCATAATTATCCCACCAAATGGTTTTTGTCCCTTTGGTACTACCGGTTAATTCATACCTGATTTGTCCCGACTTAACCGCCACGCGCTCTGATTTTTCCTGAGCTCCCAATGAGAAAGAAATGGACAGTATAAATAAAACTACAAATGTTTTCATATTTATTGATTTACGTTGATTTCAATTTTTACAATGCCTAAAGGATTATCTGTACTTTCTCCGATGAAACGGGTAAAGAACCCTTGCCCCTCTGACTTTGGCAGCAATAGCATTGAACAGAAAGGTATCAGGCAATGAATTACCTCTTTTTATGTCCGTTTTATAAACTCTAATCCTCTAATAAGGCATTGAGTAAACCACCGCTACTTTCCTTCTTAGCATTACCCCCGCGTGGGCTTAGTGCGCCTATCAACTTGCGTATCGGCATGGATTGCAACCACACTTTACCTGTTCCTTTTAAAGTCGCCAGGAATAAGCCTTCACCACCGAATACCATCGATTTTAATCCGCCGGCTGCTTCAATGGAAAAATCAATGTCGGGTGTAAAGCCCACGACACAACCTGTATCCACACGAAGAGTTTCATTATTCAGTTCCTTCTCAATGAGCGTCCCACCAGCATGAATAAAAGCACGGCCATCACCTTCCAACTTTTGCAGAATAAAACCCTCTCCACCAAAGAATCCGGCACCCAGCTTTTTATTAAACTGCATCTTAATACTAGTCCCTAACGCTGCACATAAAAATGCATCTTTCTGTACAATCACCTTTCCACCCAGGGCGTGTAAATCCAATGGAATAATCGTTCCTGGATAGGGTGCTGAAAACGCCACATGGCCTTTCCCTTGTCCATCGTAGGTAAAATGGGTCACAAATAATGATTCGCCGGTAATCATACGCGAGGCCCCTGACATCAACTTACCCATGAAGCCCTGACCCGGATTAGAACCATCCCCCATTTTTGTTTCAAAGCGCATCCCGTCTTCCATGTATAACATAGCACCGGCTTCGGCAATGACTGTTTCGTTGGTATCCAGCTCAATTTCTACATATTGAACATCATGTCCTTTGATCTGATAATCTACTTCGTGTGAATTCATAACTATTGCGTTTAGAGTTTAGTTTTTGATAATATTAATACCGCGACTAATGGTTTAAGGGCCCGCTTCAGGAAAACAAAAAACTGGATGCCAATTACCCCAAAAAACAAGTTTTGATTTATTTGATAATTCATCAAATCGTTACACAGAGCTTCGGAGGAAAACAAAACAATATGGGCACAGAGTGTTTTCATTAATAAGGCATTAATAATTTTTTCATTAAACTCTAAAGGCTCTGTGACCGTTTCGTTTTCATGAACTTTGCGCTCTTCGTGTAACACTTTTTTTAAAAAAAACACACAAATACAGTCAGGTTATTCCGGCACAATCGATTCGTTCTTTGAATCATATTAAATTGATTTAAAACTTAACATGTAGTTAAGACTATGAGTCTTCATCTTCTTTGTCAAACACTTCGGAGTGGCGCGTTTCAATCTGCATGATACGTGCTTCAAAGCGTTTCCACACACCAGCCAAAGCTTCCAGTTCTTCATCCGATAATTGTTCTTCCAAATTATCGCGTTTATCCTGATACCCGGCCCATTTACCCAATATCTCAGCCGAGCGAATGGCCACTTCAGCAGTGACTTTGGTCAACTTAATTTGGTCCATAATACTCAAATCCTCTTGCTTCACACCTTCGTATTCACCCACTTCTTCCAACATGTCATCAATCATCAGCGCATATTGATCTGCCACCTGACTCATGCCTTCAATGTATTCAACCACTTCCGGTTTATCCTTTAATTCAGCAGGTATCTCTACCTCCATTTTTCCCAGTCGCATATTCGCGGTGTCCTTTTTACTACTTCCACAAGAAGAAAGCACTAATGATAAAATGATTAATAATTGTCCTAAGTTGATAATCTGTTTCATGGGATTTGGTTTAAATGTATTGGTGAATTTTATGCTTATCAGACCTGTTTTTACGCTTCATTAATTTACACTAATTTTCGTACTAATTGCTCTACAAAAACTTTGTATTTTCAATCATATAGCGAAACACTTCATCAATGTCACTTTTATATTTTTCTTTGTCAGTCTCTGGTGTGAGGTAGCCATCTTTAATAAACAGCAAGGCTGCTTTATTCTCGTTTTTAACAAGATAGCCATAAGATAAAGAAGCATAACCAGAATCTCCAAACACCCTGCTGATTTCAATTAAGGCGACTTCATGCCCACCGATGGATTTCTTTTGGAAAATTACTTTTGAATCTTCCTTAATAACTAAACCTTGTGCCCGTTTAAGCGCTTCGAATTGTTGTTCAAGCGCCCCTTCAGTCCCTTTAACACTTGACCAAACGGAACATGGGACTCCTTGATATTCAATACGGGGCAATACAACATCAGGGCGATCATTCGTAGCCTTAAAGCCACCTCCCGAAACAGGAATGGCAATGGATGCAAAATCTTTATAGTTAGAAATTGTTTCAAAGGCTATGCCTTCCGGCGGAGCTGGTGCCATGGTAGTGATGTTCTTTGTGGATTCACACCCCAACATAAGTACTGAAACAAATAAAATAAAAATTGCCTTTTTCATGATCATTGGTTTTACAGATAGCATGCTATCACATTACTTACTATAGCTTGATAAATTCAACACGACGGTTATTGGCTTTTCCTTCAGGCGATGCGTTATTATCCACCGGTTTACTTTCTCCGTAGCCTTTGCTGCTTAGACGATCGGCTGATATCCCCATTTGTACCAGTTGATTTACGACAGCTTGTGCGCGACCTTCAGAGAGGGTCTGGTTTTTGGTATCCTCCCCATCAGCATCGGTATGACCTTCCACACTGAATTTTAAATCGGGCTTCTTCTGCATCAGCTGATAGATTTTATTGATAGGCCCCATACTTTCCGGCTTCAAAGTCGTTTTATTCACGTCGAAACGAATGCCGTTACAGACGATTTTCCCATCGTTCAATACACGGTCGTAGTACTTCACCCCACCTTTGGCAATGCGTATATTTTTTAGATAAAAAGGCTTTTGATCACTCATACTGGCAAAATAGGCCTGGATGGTAATACCTGATGGATTACCTTCATAATGAGGAATATTAATTAATCGTGTATCGTCCAGGTAAACTTTTAGTTTTCCTTTTGTATAGGCCAATGAAACACGCGTCCAACAGCCATTTTCACAATAGGAATGATCTCTTGACGAATGCTCCACAGAATTACCATTGGGCGGATTTACACGAATGGGTGTAATTTGCAATTCCTGGGACTTTGAAGTACGCTGGTTTTTTCTGTCCGTAAGATAAAACTGAAAACGGTTGCCACCCTTTGGCGTGTACATATCGAACTCAACCGTGAATACATCCGGAAGATAATCCTCACTGGAATTTTTCAGATAGGGAATAATCATGGGCGAACCTTCAATGAACATGATGACATTCTCACCATTCACATTGGCAATTTCCACCTGACCACCCACTAAATCCCATCGGCTTGGGAACTCACCATTCTCTTCCATACTATCAGGTCCATCCTCAAAAATAACCTCATCACCGGGCACAAAATCAAACTTACTCCAGGCCATATTCATCTCAGGCGCTTTTTGTGCAGGCACATCAGCAGCCGCAGCAGTTCCTGTAGCAGATGTGCCATCCGGTCCGGGCAGGTCTTGCCCCTTTATCGAATTGGGATCGTTACTCTCGGTTGCTGCCGTTGATGGGCTCCCTTTTTTCTTTTTTTTCTTTCCAAACAAGGAACCAATACCTTCTTCCAACTTGTCAAAAGTCTTATCAATGGCTTCGTCCGTTTTTTGATTGGCTCTTTTATTGGCCGTATTCTCAACTTTACCGCCCACATCAACTTTAACCTGGGCTGTAGTTCCCAGAAATACCAGGCAGAATGATAAAATGAGTAGCGTTTTCATACGAGTCGTTTTTAGTTAATAGTGGAAATGAGAATGAGGTTATCCTTCAATGAATATGATTTACTTTTCGCCACAAAGACTCAAATCTCCTAAGTGACACAAAGCATTGATTGTTCAAAGTAATACCGCTTAGTAATTAATTTGGAGACTTGGTGGCTATTGTTTTCATTTCTGGACATCCTCGAAAGTATTTAGAAACGATACATTAAACCAGCTCCGATACTGAAATAATCAGCACCACCCAAGGTATACTTCGCTTCTCCATTTAAATACAAGGATTCGGTTAAAGCATAGCGTCCTCCAATACCAATGTTGAAGCCAATTTCAGAACCTGATGATTCAAAAGAAGAGCCCAGGGTACTCTGCATATCTGCGTAAGGATTGTATTCACCCATCTCATCACCCGTATAATCAATTCCCCAGTCGCCACCTAAATCAGAGCTAACGCCATCAATCTTGATTTTATAAAAGGTCATATTCAAACCACCTAAGGCATAAAAACTAGTGCTTTCATTGGATGAGAACACATAATGCCCGTTAAAATCCAAGGCTGTCCATGTGGTGTAATCCTTTTTAAAGAAATAAGTAAACGTCCCTGCGCCTTCCCAACTGTCATTAATCAGGTAGATACCTTTCGCAAATAATCCAATATTATTTATTTCCGAAGCATAAGACAGACCACCTCCGGCCATAATTTTTGATTCCTGAGCAGATGTGGAAGTGCTGAGAGTAAATGCTGCGATAGCAATTATTGCTAATTTGATCGTTGATTTCATGCGATTATAACTTTTGATTGTTTAACTTTTAATTTCAATTCAAATGTAGAGGAAGAGAAAGAAGCTGTGGAGCTGAACTTGAATTCGCACCTTTTCGATTTGAAAGTGTCGTCTATCTACTTGAATTTGAACTGAGCGATACTTTGGATAAAACCCGGAGCGGCATTTATGGCTTTATGGACCTGGGTATAGTTGTTTAAGCCTCGCCACCAAAAGGGATCGCTGACGTGTGGCAACGGGAATACGCATCTGATTCTTCATGATAAGTACATACCCATTTACCTTATCAACCTGAGTAATTTGATTCAAAAAAAAGGGCATCTCACTACATGAGACACCCTTCATCTATACGAATAAAATTATAGTTTTTACTTTTCCCAGGGAACCAAGGCTGATTCATAAAAGTTCACTCCCATGGCTTTCAAACGAGGGCCGTGTTTCGCTAATCGTAACTTATACTCTTCCCAATTACGGTGAGAAGCCGGCGACCAGCCAATCTCGGCATGACATATAATACGCGGAAATACCAGGTAATCGATGTCATCAACGGTGGTCACTGTCTCTGTCCATAAGGGTGATTCAACGCCTAAGATATTTTCTTTAGCAATCCCCTTTTCCAATTTTGCAGGATCCCAGGTATAAGCAGCATCCACTTCGATGAGTGCCGCCCAAGCCAAGCCAATATGGGTTGTGGAGTCGTACTTCATATCCAGGTAGGTGCGCTTAGCGGGCGACATCAATACCTTAGCACCTTTCTCAACACCCAACAGGGCATTTTCACCTTTGGCCCAATATTGAACAATGTCTTTGGAATCAATGTCAGCATGCGCAATCTCATCCCAACCAATCATCACTTTGTTATACTTCTTCACAATATCACGTGTGCGGTTAATGAAATACACATAATCATCTTCTTTGGTCACATGGGATTCATCACCTCCAATATGGATATAAGGCCCTTCAGTGATTTCAGCCAACTCGCGAATCACATCTTCCACAAACTGATAGGTTACTTCCTGACGGGTATCAAAAGTACTGAAACCGACTTTTGTACCGGTGTAAATCTCAGCTTTCTTCTTAGCCCCATTAAGTTCAGGGTAAGCAACACTTGCAGCATTGGTATGTCCCGGCATATCTATTTCGGGTACAATAGTAACGAAACGCGCTTTGGCATACTGAACAATTTCTTTGTATTGCTCCTGCGTATAGAAACCACCTTCGCCACCACCTACTTCAGTGCTTCCGCCAATAGTGGTCAGTTTAGGCCATGACTTAATTTCAATGCGCCATCCCTGATCATCTGTCAGGTGCAGGTGCAAGGCATTAATCTTGTAGGCAGCCATCTGATCAATAAAGCGTTTTACCACATCCACACCAAAGAAATGACGGGATACATCTAACATGGCCCCGCGATAACCGTACTCCGGATAATCGATGATGTTACCGGAAGCCATGATCCAGGTTTTCTGTGTATCACCGGCCTTTTCAATAATTTGAGCAATGGTTTGCGTACCCATAAACACTCCAGCTGCCTGATTCGCTTTTAAGGTAACCAAATCATCAGTGATATTTAGCTCATACCCTTCTTCACCCAATTGCTTATTGGCCGCATCAACTGATAAATAAATACCCTTGGCAGGCGATTGTGGAACAACTTCTGTTTTTAGTTTGATACTTGTAATGGTAGAAATCTGCTCCGCTAATAAACTGGCCGTTTGCTGCAACTCATCAGAGCCTTCCTGCACATAAATGGTTGTGGCTTCACTAATTTGAAAGGAACTACCTGTGGCTTTCACTGTTACAGGAATAGGAATTAAACTGACCTTTGACAGATCGGCCGGAATCGGCTTGGTACACGACACGGAGAATTGCATCATCACACCCGTTATTAACACTAATAATACATTTTTCTTCATCTTGATAATTGTAGTTTAATGGATTTTGAACGTGTTAAAGAATTCATCGTTATGGATCAACACTTTCACATCACTTACAAATATACTAAACTCAAAGAAAATTAAAGAATTATAACTCCATTCGTAAGCTCTAG
>JAEINY010000045.1 GCA_016342595.1 Marinilabiliaceae bacterium | reverse complement strand
GTTCAAAGCGTCTGAACTTACCGGTTCAAAGCGTCTGAACTTACCGGTTCAAAGTGTCTGAACTTACCGGTTCAAAGTGTTTGAACTTACCGGTACATAGCGTTTGAACTTACCGGTACATAGTCTCATCACTTACTTAGTCAAAGACTAAACACTGATGAATAGCGGGATTCAGCGCCTCTGGGGAGGTGCCATTGAGAGGTTGTCATTGGCTGCACATGAGCCCATTTGTATTATTCCACCCTGATCCACAACAGTAGCAGTTAGGTCATTTTTAACGACATCCTGAACCGGGGATTATTCCGATTACTAATCAAATAGTATTAAACCCCATGTCATTAAACTAAGGCCTGAAGGCCTGAAGGCCTTTAGCAACATAGCTTGGGGCATGGCCCCAGGTACTTTATGAAAATGATAATAATCACCCGGAATGGGTGAAGCAATTTGTTTTATGGCTCTTCCGGAAGATGAGTAGTTATGATTAAAAATTGAACTCCGTTGGAGTTCCTTTTTTCATTCTGTTGCACCGTAGGTTTTCACCTACGGTTATTGTTATTTGATCCTTATCGGATCATTTTTTTTTATAAAAGTCATCTCATTAAAGAGATGTAACAAGCTATAATGGTCACCACGAAGTGGTGATATAATAATAACCACGGGTGAAACCCGTGGATTATGAAATAGTAGAAGCACAACCCCGAACGGGGTTGAATATTAATAGAACTGGAATTTTATTGATACATAGTAATACTTACGCATTCCCCGGATGAACCTATTTTATTTAATTTCAGACCTTGAGCCTGACATTTCTGATTCTCCTCTTTCTTGGGGCGTTGCCCCAAGTTTTGACATCTCAGACTTTCAGTCTGTTGATAGCCCTCACTGATCTTTTATATAACAAAGGTATTCAGACGCAGATATCTATGATGGTTAAGATGATCATGATGTATCTTTTTGATTATTCACCTAAATCATAATCATCACCCCGATATCTATCGGGGTCAGCGTCAATTTTTTATCTATTAAAAATCAAGTTATTCACGCGTCAATAGGGCCATTGGCCCTCGCTGAGCGTTCATCTAGACAAAGCCCCACAGTTGATCTATTCAAGCCATCATCTGCTCCGGCATACAAACAAAAAAAGCCATCCGAAACCGAATGACCTTTTTTAAATACGTTTGTATAGCTTATTATTCTACCACTTCCAGGACTACTTTTGAAACACCATATTTCTCGCTGGTTGTCTCTACAGTTAAGGTACCATCCTCGTTGGTATAAATTTTGTCACTATTCCCTTCAATCGGCTTTTTTTGATTAAGCATAACATCTTCATAGCCCATTTCTGAATAATCTCTTAAACCAATAGTAAATATACAACGACCAGTTTCTTCACTTGTAATCTGATTGGTCGTTAATTTATCAGCGCTAAATGGTGCAGCAACAACTCTTCGATAATCTGCCAGATAACTTTTCAATTGACTCTCTGTCAATTCAGTATACAGCACGAATCCCATTTCTATATAAGGGGCATTCAAACAATCAAGTACAGTTTGCTCCAATTTATCATCTGGTAATCCCATAGCTACTGAAGGTTTTAATAAATCACCTTCTGGACTAAACGAAATGACCATGTTAAACTTCTTAGCAGAATTTCCCAAATTAATCCGTTGCAACGCTTCATCTTCTGTATTTGAGGCAGCCAGCATCTCAGCAGATGGCTGAAACTCTTTGTATGCCCATTCTTTTGAAGTGATGGTTTCAAAATTAGCGGTAATCGTTTCAACTAACTCCTTTGTTTGCTTTGCTTCTAACTCTTCAGCTGTTAATTCATCGTCTTTCGAACAAGCCGTGAAGCTCACCATTGCGCCCAATAAAAGGGCAAAAAATACATTAAATTTCTTCATGATAAAGTTTTAAATATGGGACTGATCCCTTGTTAATAATTAATGACTCAACACTATTTTTGAAAAGAATAGGTTTTAAACCGCTTTTTACGGGCCTCATTCTCTTTTTTCGCACCGTATAAGCCGGCAATCACCTGCTCATCATCCACAGACTTTATGTGGATGGACAATTTATATTTGCTCACTTCCTCCTGGGGAATTTCCAGGGCACTGACCGTAAAATTCCCATAATTTTCCCCGGCTTGGATGGTGACTGTTTCCTGAAAAGAAAAATGCTCCTCCACATTTCCTCTGGTGGCTTCATCCACCAGTTCTAAAGTGACTGTCAGGGCATGATCCAGTGTATGGCTCAATACCAAACTGTCTTTAAAAACGCCGGCTTGCAGTGTATGATTACGATCCGGGTCAAGCCCTTGCCGAATAACTGCTTGCTCTGAGCTCAGACTCACAAAGGGATTTCCGGTGTAGTATTTTGCTTCCTTTACATTTTCATACGGATTATCGCACGATACAAACGCACAAACCAATACCGCTAATGCAACTATATTCTTCATGTTTTATTAATTGATATGTGGATTTGAATTGCTTTCTTCTTTGGGAATATCCCAGGTGTACAAGGGTGAATTGGGGGCCAATACCTTTCCATTTTTCCGCTCCACCACTATATTCATTTCACTGGACAAGCGTTTTAAATCGTAGAAACGATTCCCTTCGGCAAACAATTCCCGGCGGCGTTCCTTTAGGATCTCTGTTTTATCAGGAGCTGCCGTTAACAAGTCTGCGCCTCGTTTTTCTTTTAGAATATTCAACACCCGCATGGCTTCTGTAGGATCACTGGCTAAAACGGATTCGGCATAAATCAAATATTGCTCGGCCAATCGGAAGTGCTTATAATGCAGGTTCCGGTCCATCTGGCTGTTGCGCTCATTAACCGGTATAACGTGTTTGTAGGGCATCTGGTTAGGGCCAATGTAAGACGCCTCCTGGCGCACATCACCGGCCGAGAAACTGTTTATCAAGGCATCGTCCAAACGCACTGCATTGGTCTCATACATGACATGGTAATCCACCAGATCCGCAGCATCCGTATCGCTCAGATCATGGGTCATGAAAATGATCTCCTGGTTGGTAGTGCCAAACTGATCTTCCCACATCATCCAATAGTCCGCTTTCGCCAGCAATGGCGTAGTGATAAAGTGCGCTGATGCTTCTTTAGCCGTTTTCAAATCGTTGGCAAAAAGCGCCACCCGGGCCCGTAGGGCATATACGGCTTCCAAACCAAACTCATAGGCTTTATCAGAAGAAGAAGGTGCATAACCACTTTCAACAAATAGTTGCTCGGCTTTTTCCAAATCGGAAAATATCTGGTGATACACCTCACTTAAGGTCGCTTTGGGCAGATACTCCAACGCCAACTTCAACTTCAATGGAATCGCTTCCTCACTTCCATTGGTCCCATCGTAATGCGGTGCATACAAGTGTACTACATTAAACAGTGACCAGGCCCGTAAGGCCAGAGCCTGAGCATAAATCCGGTCAATTTTATCCCGTTCCGCATCAGTGGCAGCCGGCACAATGGAATAGTTGTCAATCAGTACATTTTCTTGCGCTATCAGCTGATACTGATAAATCCACACAAACGGTTGTGGCTGGGTTTGATAATCCCAATAAAACAAAGAATAGTTCTCCGGTGCATACCCCGGTATCACACTGGAAAAATCATCGGATGCGAAATCAGCACATCGCAGGTTCATGACCGGAGACGTTAAACTCCGAAAGACATTATTCAAAGCCATCTCATAAGACGCCACATCAGAAAAGGCCTTCCCGGCAGGCACCACATGCTTGGGTGTAATATCCAGCAATTCGCAACCGGATAAAAGCACTGCCCCACACAGTGCCAGTTTTATATTTTGAAAAATCGTTTTCATCTGTTTTAAATTAGTATCAAGATGTTAGTATTCAGAATAAAAAATCAGCGTCACAGTTCTGTCGGTTATTCTTGTTCAACCATCATCATAATCAGTTCATTTTCTTTAAAACGTCACATCTATCCCCAATGTAAACGAGCGGGGCAGCGGCTGTCCCACACCACTCACTTCGGGATCAATTCCCTCATAGCCCGTTATGGTCACCAGGTTGTTGGCTTGGGCAGTTATTTTAAATGCCGATACGCCTTTCATCTTCAAGCGATCGCTGAGGTTATAACGGATAATAATATTCTTCCAGCGGAGGTAAGAAGCATCTTCGACAAACAGGGAGTTGACACCGGTATCGGTAAAGAATTTCGGGTAGGGCAATGGTTTCACATCACCTGGTTTTAACCAGATATCATCCATAAATCCTTCGTAAGGCACGTCGCCGTTTTTCACATTGCGAATCATGCGGGCTTTCAGGTTATTGTAATTCACCCCACCCCAGGCGTAGGTAAACAAAGTGGAAACCTCTAAATCGTGATAGTTAAAAATGTTGGTGATTCCGCCGGTTACCGGGTGCGTGTAAGTACCAAACCCTGTACTCTGTGGCGCCACACCGCCTGTCACCACATTCCCATTTTCATCGTAGTAGACCGGCATTCCATTTACGGGATTCACTCCTGCCCAATGTTTCACATAGGCTGAGTTGATGGGTTCCCCCACTTTATAATAGCCCTCGCTACCGACTTTAATTTCATCTTGCAGATAGAGATCGGTGATTTCATTCTCATTGTAAGCAAAATTTAAGCTGGTGGTCCACCGGAAATGATCCGTCCGAATGGCCACGGCACTTAGCTGTAATTCAACACCCCTGTTACGCAGTTTTCCAATGTTACGCAACAGGCCAAGGTAACCGTTACTGGCGGGAATATCCACCGAAGCCAGCAGGTCATCTGTATTTTTTATATAGCCTTCAATGGTTCCGTAAATGCGGTGTTTGAACAGTCCAAAATCCAGGGCCACACTCCATTGCTTAGCGCGTTCGAATTTGAGGTCGGGGTTCCAGTATTCCACCAAATTGATCATCCGTTCTCCTCTATAGGTATAGCTATTGGTAAAATCATAGAAAGGTAATCCCAGTGTTTGACGGATACCACCTGAGTTGTAATTCACTCCATAGGAAAGGCGTAACTTAAACTGATCAAAGGCTGCAAACTGCCCGAACCAGGCTTCGCGTTGGATGTTCCAGGCCGCCCCGATTCCCCAGGCCGGCACAAAACGCTTGTCTTCCGGCAGTATGGACGACCCATCGTAACGAAATGAACCGGTTAGATTGTACCTGGAATTAAAATTATAATTGCCGCGCATGTAAAATCCCAGCAAGGCATCGTAGTATTTACCTGTATAAATCGTCGCATTGGGATTGGCGCCAATTTCGGGATCCACCTTATCGGATATTCCCCTGCTGGTAAAGCCAAATCCCCAGTTTTTCGTGTGAATATATTCGGTACCACCACTTAACGAAACGGAGTGGTCACCAATGTGTTTGCTATAATTGAGATCCAAATTCAACCGGGAAATGAGGGATTTGGACTCTCCTTTTTTAAACATCCCTTCTCCATTTAGTATACCCGCATCACGCACTATGGGATTGGGCAGCGTCACGGTGTTGTTTTCACCGTCGTTATAGGTGATCCCCAATTTACCATTGACACTGAAATCTTTTGACACCACCCAGTTAGCCCGTGTGTTCAAATCGATTCTCCAGGCGGTAGATTCTACATACCGTCCGTTCAATTCATCGAAAGGATCTTCGAAATACTGATCCCCGATTCCAATGGGATTTCTGGCAATAAAATCCTCTGTCCCTGTTGTTTCATAGGGCTGCAAGGTATAGATCAATCGGGCCGGTGAGGTATTATTGGATTTTGAACGCTGGCTTCGTCCCACCGACGAGTCAAAACCAATGGATACATCCTCATTCAGGTTATGATCTAAATTGAAACGGGTGGTGAAACGGTTGGCCCAGGAATTTTCATAGCCTCCTTCTTCGTCGTAATAACTGGTTGACAAATAATAGCGCGTATCATCCGTACCACCGGAGATGCTTAACTGCAAATCTTTCACTTGCGCTACACGCGACAACTCTTTGAGCCAATCGGTATTCACAGACTCCAGCTGACGGTAGCGTTTGTTTTTAATGAAGGCTTCCTCCTCCGAATCACCGGGTGACGGTGTGTAGAGATAGCCTAATCCTGATACGATACCCAATTCTCTTTCCATCGCCAGTTTCTCAGCTGATTGCATCAAACTGATGCCACCCAATCCGGAAATGGGTTTGACGGTGTGCTGGTAACGCACGTTATACTGTGTTTGCCCGGAAATACCCCGTTTGGTTTTAATCTCAATCACCCCATTGGCACCCCGTGTTCCATACTCAACGGTTGACAATCCATCTTTCAGCACACGCACGTCCACAATATCGTCCGGGTTAATGGTGTTAAACACATCCGAAGAAATGGGTGATCCGTTCAGAATATACAGAGGCTCATTGGCCCGGTTGGCCGAAGCCAATTCCGCATCATCCTTTGCACGAATACCCAATGAGTTATTTCCACGAATACGGATGCTTGCTTTTTCGCCCGGCTCACCACTGCTCTGGATGGCCAAACCGGCTACCTGACCTTGCAACAACTGATCAAAGGAACCGGCCGGTGTACCTGCCGAAAATACTTTGGTATCAATTTTCCCTACCGATCCGGTAATGGTACGCACATCTTTCTGATTCTCGCCGAATACGACCACTGCTTCCAAATCATGGGAAGAAGTCTTCAGCTGTACATCGATAATAGATTTGTTACCCACCACCACTTCCTGCGGATCGAAACCAATGTAAGAAAACAGCAGGATGCTTTCAGAGGTTAGCCCTCCAAACTTATAGTGTCCTTCGTAATTCGTGATGACTCCCGAAGTGGTATTTTTCAGAAGCACGGTAACCCCAATCAGACTCTCTCCTGTTTGAGCGTCGGTAATAATACCTTCTACAGTACGTTGCCCTTGCGCTTTCGCCATGCTGTTAAAGCAACACAGCAAACTCAGGATTATCGTAAAACGATAGAAACGTTTTTGTATAAACTTCATTGTGAATTCTCTAATATATTAACATATAAACCAAAGGAACTATTCATAAAACCTGCTTATTCTTCAGGGCTTAATACAAATTCCAAATGATTCTTTTTATTCAAATATTTTCCGGCCAGCTTGCTTAATTGTTTCGCCGTTACCCCTTGTATCTGTGCTTCGAATTGTTCAAAATCCTGCTCATCCTCGCCACGTGTCCATTGATCTTCCAATACCCTTCGCCAATAACCATTGGTTTTAAGGGAGCCCTCACGATTCTTCAGCCAGGCTTTCTTTACTTTCGCCAGGTTCTGCTCATCAATACCGGCTTTCATGATTTCAATCTCATTCAAGGTGGCTTGCACCAATGTATCTATGTTAGCAGGTGAACAGGTGAAATAAATATCCATCCGATAACTGTTATACGGCCGTTGCAGTATGGTGGACGCAGCATAGGGCGAATAAACCCCGCCTATTTCTTCACGTAATTTCTGGTTCAGGCGAATGGTCAGTATATCACTTAATAATCCCATTTCAATGCGGGCCTTTTGTGAACCCGGGTATTTACCGGTGAAACGCATCAACATCTTACTCTTCTCCACTGTGTTGCGTGGGTAATCGTAACGGTGTTCGCCTTTAGGTGGCCGTATGCCATGATCGTCATAGCTAATATTGATTTTACCACCAGGTAAGCTACCCAGGTATTTTGCTAAAAGCGGTTTCACCGAATCCACATCGAAACTACCGACCATAAAAAACCGTGTCCCATCGGCGGAACTGAACCGTGACCGATAAAATTCAAACGCTTTGTCGAGGCTGATAGCGTTCAGCTTCTCCGGTGTTAACAAAGTGGCGGTCCGGGCACTGTTTTGCATCATGACTTTATTCACCTCATCGGTAAAATAAGACTCCGGATTATTCAATGAATTCTTGTTGTACTCTTTCTTATTTTCAATGAATTGCTCAAACTTATCCCTGTCTTTGCGAGGTGCCGTATAGCTTAAATAGGTCAATTGCAATAAAGTCTCAAAATCCGCTACCGAAGAAAAACCGGATACTCCTTCTGTATAGCGGTGAATGTATGGAGATACATCCACTTGCTTCCCCGATAGGATACGCTCCAGCTGTAAGGCATTAAAATTTGACAGTCCGCCCTGGTTAACCAATATGGCCGCCATCGACGCATTATCAAAATCATCAACGGATGCCAGGGAGTAGCCCCCTTCACGCATGGATGAAAAACGAATCTCATCATTTTTAAAGCTGGTTGGTTTCATGGCCACACTCACCCCATTGGCAAATTCAATGGTGGTGATGTCCATTTCTTCAGAATGTGTTTCCTTTATGATAGTAGCTTGCTCAGGCGTTTCCGACATTAAAGGTTCATTCACAGCCATGTCCTCATAGGGCGACAAACTTTCTTTGGCGACACTTTTCAAGGCGGCCAGCAACTCCTCTTCGGTCGGTGTATTTACATTGTCGGGAGCGGTCACGAAGATCACGCGATTCTCTTCCGACTGATCCACGTATTCATTCACCAGGGTCTGAATATCGGCCAGGGTAATCTCTTCTAATACGCTGTGAACAAATTCTTTTTTGAACGATATACTGGCATTCTCCTCCCCATAAATGATGTGATTCGAAATGGCATTCATAATTTGCCCCGATGATTGCTTGTCTTCCTCCTGGGCCATCTGTTCAAAATCTTTGTACAGAATTTCTTTTTTACGATCCAGTTCAGCTTGTGTAAAACCATACTTTTTCAGACGCAATAGTTCGCGCATCAAACCTTTGGTGCCTTCAATAATTTTATCCCCTTTGACACTTGCCAGCGACATGTAGCGATCCGTCTTTCCGGACGCACTCGTTGCATAGGACTGAGCATACATATAAGGGGCATCTTTCTGCTGGGCAATCTCCGTGAGCCGTTGATTGACCATATAGGTATAGATAATATTGGCCACACTGCGCTTCATATCCGCCAGTGTCTTTTCTTCACGATGTGGAAATTTACGGATGATCTTCACCGAAGTACTGGTAATCTCCTTATCCTTTATGATCTTCACCAATGTATTATCATGCGAAGGCACTGAGTAGTAGTTTCGCTTTGGTGCATTTTCCCCGTTTTCAATGGAGCCAAATATTTCTTTAATACGTTGCTCTATATCGGCCTGATTATAATCACCCACCACAACCAAACTGGCTAAATCAGGGCGATACCACGAGCGATAGAATTTTCTCAATTCTTCATCATTCCCTTCTTTAGTCACTACCTCCATGAGTCCGATGGGACGGCGGTTCAAATAACGTGAATGGTGGTAAAGAAGTGGGTACATCGCATCCTTCAATCGTTGGTTCAATCCAATGGTGGTGCGCCATTCCTCTAAAATAATATTGCGTTCATTATCAATAGCCTCCGTACTTAATGTCAATTCCGACAGTAAATCACCAAAAAACAAGAAGGCCTTATCAAGCGTTTCTTTCTCTCCATTTGGAAGGGGAAGCATATAAACCGTTTCATCATAGCCGGTATACGCATTTAAATCACTACCAAACTCCACACCAATTGATTGCAAATAATCAATTAAACTATTCCCCGGGAAATGCTTGCTGCCATTAAACACCATGTGCTCAAGAAAATGCGCAAACCCACGCTGTTCTTCTGCTTCCAGTATCGATCCGGCTTTAATGACCATACGCATTTGAATTTGCTTTTCCGGTAAGGAATTGTGCTGCAAATAATAGGTAAAGCCATTGGGCAGTGTTTTGCTGACTACCTTGGGATTTAATGGAATTGGTGATTGATCGGTTAATTGCGCATACCCGCTAACAGGGCACAACACAATCCAACAAATTATAATAATCTGGAAAATAATCTTCATCATGTGCTACATTTAATGTGCAGTAAGATTACTTGCTTTTAAAGCTTTTTACAAAGACATTTCAGTGAAATGATAATTACACGTAGTGAAAATGTAAATATAGGCAGTGAATAAAATCTCTTTCTGACTGTAACTATACTACCCCATTTCCCTAATAAGTAGTTAGTGTATTTACGGTTTTTGTGTTAATTTATAAAACTCATTCGATGTAGTGTGCCTTTCCTTCTCGCTCTTCCCATATTCCGGTATTTACTCAATTCATAACCTCTACGCATAATCGCTCCTCACGCTGCGAAGATACACAAACAATTTACAATCCTTAATTTATTAACGGCATCGTGGCAATGAACCTACCCTTTTCCTGCTTAAAGGTACATTCTTGTTGTGTTATCAATGCGTAACGCGTATTCAAATTCTTTAAACCTTTTCCACTGGTTTCCACAATTGCTACTTTGGGTCGCAATTCATTTTCCACAAAAATGCGTCCGTTCTCCACCCCAATGGTAATCACTAACGGGTGGTTCTCAGAAGCAATGTTGTGTTTGATGCAATTTTCCACTAATAACTGTAAAGAAATGGGCAGAACTTTGTAATCCAGATAATCGGGCAGATTGGTTATTTCCATCCGGATAGACGAGTTCATGCGTAAATTAATAACGTCTACATAGGTTTGCGTAAAGGTGAGTTCTTCTTGCAAGGTAACCATGTGCTCGCCCTCAATACGCAACTGGTAACGATACAATTGCGACAAATCGGATAACATGCCGCGCGCTATTTCGTCCTCCTGGCTCAGCAATGCTTTGACGGTTCCCAGGGAGTTAAACATGAAATGCGAATTTAAGCCAGATCGTAATAGTTCCAGCTTAATGGATATGGTCTCACTTTTTTGTTTTTCATGTTTCAGCAGCAAATTCAAGTGTTCCTGCTCTGTGGAAGCCCTTAGCAAAAATTCCCGCTTCCAATGCACGATACCAAATACTAATATCACAAGAAGTGTGGTTAAAAACAGCAGAAACAGCAATATCATATTACGTTCCTGCTCCGCTATCATATCTTTCACCTCAAAGCCGGGCGACACATTTAATACAATCCACTCTTCTCCCCTGAACGACATCCGGCTATACTCTTTAAATACGGGCAATTGCAAGTATTCCGATTGAGCAATATGTAAGCTGTCAAACTGTTTGAAATCAACCTGTCCGTCAACAAATAAATAATCGGGCAAGGGATAAGGTTTACCAACCAGTTCGATCTCCGGGTGGTAAATACACTGCTGCTGCTGGTTAATGACAACCTGATAGACCGATGTATAAATGTCATCCCAAATAAATTGTTCATGTAAGCGGTGCAAATCAATCAGAATACCTCGCCAACATTGCGGTTTATTTGGCATGGGACCACTAATCAACAGATAGCGTTCCTTGATAATACAGGTGTTCTGACGAGCTTGCTTCGACGGTTGCAGTAAATCCCACATGTCAGGTAAGGGTATTGTTAAACTATCCACCTGTATTTCCCATAGATGACTATCATCCAAGACACCCAACGCCACTATGCTACTATCTGCTTTCAGTATCGCATTTAGCCTCCCCTGCTTTTCCATTATTCCGCTATTATGCGTGTCCCAGACATAGTCCAATTGTTCCAACGCACGACTATAACTGTCAAAGTAATGGTTCAGGAACTTTTGATACCCCTTGGTGCTGCCATGAATCACAGACTGACTCACCATATCGGACTGACGGTGTACCTTCTGCCTGATCCAATACGTTCCCAGGGAAAAAATAGCCATCAGCAGTACCAGCCCCACCATATTCCATCGGTTGAAAAGGATACTTTTCAGATGTTTAAATTCACTTCTTAAGGTCACAAAAAAAAGTTTTAATTATTTTAATGATGCATCAAGTTGTTACACAGAGTTTGGGAGGAAAAACAAAACCAATAAGGGCACAGAGCATCTTCATTAATAATCTTCTTCAATAGATTTTAAAGGCTCTTGACCGTTTGCATTTTCCTGAACTTTAAGAATCTCGTTTATGGCTCGTTTCATCAGCTGACAATCCACTCTTTGAATTCTTTACTCCTGGAATAACTCACTACAATCTCATCGCTCACTTCTTCTGTCATTGTGATCACCAAGCGACTACGACTAATTGTTTTGATCTCATTAACAAAGTGTTTATTGATAAAATATCGCCGATTAGCCCGGAAAAAAAGATCGGGATTTAATTCATTCTCCAGTTGTGCCAGAGTCGCATCATAGTAATATTTCTTCCCCCCCTGTGTGATGGCAAATAAGTATCGATCATCCGCCATAAAATAGACAATCTCATCTACCGATACCGGCTTTTGGATATTGCCCATCGTTAAAATTAAGCGGTTCAAATAACGCGAAGCAGGAGCGACCGGCTGAATTCCTGTTAATTGATCCATCAACTGATTAATCGTGGGTTTACTCAACTGATGCAGCCTGAACTTATCCAATACTTTTCGCAAATCGTTGCTTTCCAACGGCTTCAGCAAATAACCAATACTATTGGTTTCAAAAGCCTTAATTGCATATTGATTATAAGCTGTAGTAAACACCACAGGAATGGTTATATCAAGCGTTTTAAAGATAGAAAAAGAGAGCCCGTCCGTTAATTCGATATCTGAAAAGATTAAATCGCAGGTATTGTGGCTAAGCCACTCCACACTATCTGCCACATTGCTTAACTGCTTCACCACCCGAATAGATGGATCAATGGCAGCCAACTCTTTTTGCAGCTCCTCAGCCAACAAAATTTCGTCTTCAATTATTATTACTTCCATGAGCCCCGTTTTCAATCCCCGGCTACAAATGTAGTGAATTATACCTGCTTAGCAACAGCTACATTAATCAGACTAAGACACTTTACCATTCAAACACCGCAAACAGTCCTTTATGATCGGTGGGCCAAACCCCTAATGGCTCGATAAATTCATCTTTAGTCGCTTCAATGATAACTTCACCCTTTTTTATGGATGTATTGGGTCCTACTATTTTTATACTTTTAAGAGATAGCGACCCTGGTGTTTTGTAGAAAATAAAATCAATGCGTTCCCGCTCGTCCGATGAAGGTGCCCATGTCAGTTCTTTTATGGGTTTATCCATATTAGAAGATGGATAGGTAAACCCCGGATTTTCAATAGCCGAAGGATACATTTCACGGTAACTGTCAATGTAACCATTTTCGGCCAACAGCGCAGTGACGGTCCAATTATAAACCAAACCATTATGATCGTATAAGTCTTTGGTCTGCTCCGTCCAATCCATAAACGATGGTTCATTAAAGTCGCCTCCTAACAGGATGGTGGCCCCATTCTCAAACTCCTGGTTGGCATCCTTAATAAAATTCAGGATGGCATCATCTCGTTTAGAGGCCACGTTCATTTTCTCAATTTCATGCTTATCAGTCACAGGTTTTTTAAGTTTCTCCCAGGTATTACCACAGTATCCCCTTGGCAGATAATAGGCACAATTTAAATAGTCCAGATGAGCTGTATATACTGCAAAAGGTACGCCGTCGACCTTGGTCTTTAATTTGTAGATACTGCCATGATCATTTATCAAGGGGAAAATAGTCAGACTGTCGGAAATGGGATATCTACTCAACAATCCGCAATCGTCACTATAAAAGGAATAATAATCAAGCCCCTGCTCCTTGAGCGACTGTGTAATCCGATCACAAAACCTTGTATTCTTATAATTTCTTACTTCACTTAAGGTTACAAAATCAGGTTGAAGCCGGGTGATCTCATTGACAATAGCATCATAGCCCCCATCCACTTTGGTTCCCTCTTGCCAGATATTCAACGAGAGAACAGAGATTTGTTTTTTGGTTTTCTCCTTATTTCTAAATGCAAAACCAATTGAAACTACTCCGATTAGAAGTATCGACAGAATAAACTTTAAGCCTGATTTCTTAATCATATTCTCATTCTTTTTTTAGTGACAATATCTTTTCAAATTGGAAGCATGCTTTCATATGCGACAAACCATTTGAAATTAATTTAGGAGCCTAAAAGTACTTTTTTCTATCATTCCGGGAGTCAAACAAACCAAAATGAAATGTATTCTTTTATAAAAAATGGCACAAACCATCTTTAATACACTATGTCTTCGCTACAAACAAAATTGACCATTTTTGTGCTGTATTGTTCAAAAAACAATTTTTGATTTTTTTGATAATTCATCAAATTGTTACACAGAGTTTCAGAGAAAAACAAAGACAATAAGGGCACAGAGTGTTTTCATTAGGAAGGTACTATTAATTTCCTTCTTTTAAATTCCAAAGGCTCTGTGACCGTTTTCTTTTCCTGAACTTTGCGCACTTCGTGTAACACTTTGTTTTTAAAAAAACACACAAATACAATGAGGTTATTCCCTCACAATTTCTATCCGTTGGCTCATTACTTTCGATTGATCAAGATTGAAACAGCCGTTTTCTAATAAAACATAAAATCGTTCATCCCTGTTTGAAAATACCATTTCACCGGCCTGATGCGGTGATCGGGATGATACAAATAAGGCATCCCATTTGGCTGCAACATGGGGACATGTGCATTACCTGGGAATTTGAAATCGGGCCGCCTGATGATCATATCATGAACGAGCCGGTTCTGGAAAAAATGACGCACCTGTTCGGCATCAATGCCACTCTCCATCCGAAAAGTTTGATTATAAGCCCCTATTCCATCAAACCTGAAAGCTAATATACCGTGCGACAGATTGCCATAGCTGGCTTTGCTCAAATCTTTATAGCCATACCGACTGGGATAAGGGCCTTTCCGTACCTTCTCCGACTCACGGGCATTACCGGTCCATAAGGTAGATTGAAGCGCTACTTGCATCCGATTATGCGCATACATCACTGCGAAAGCACCCGTTCGGTATTTATCATGATGTCCTTTGTAGAACCCAAACAAATCGTTTTCTATCACAACAGTCAAGCCATTGGCTGTAAATTGAATCCCGCCTGTGGCTTGAGAGGTTTTTATCTGATCAAAATAATAACGCCATATATACCCGCCTGAAATGGTTTTGCCAACCATGAGTGAGTATTCATTCAGCATATATCTGGTGTAATCCGTTGAGGACCCACCATAGAACTGAACACCACCAAAGGTTTGAATTTCGCCCCGCTTAAGAGAAGGTCCCAGGCCTTTAAATACATACTGAAAAGAGCTGCCGTGACTCACCTGAACCAATTCCTGAAAATAATACAGTTGATACATCACCCCTATTCGCCGCACATGCGTCCCCAATTGGAAGGTGATGCCCACCTTTCCACCAAAGCCATTTTCACAGGAGCCTGATCCAATAAAAACAATGAGTAAGAGGCAGATTAGAATGAATCGTTTCAATGCTTTTAAATTACGTATGTATATGTAACTACTGCACCTGCCCTCTTGTTCTGTTTTTGTCAATTTTGCGATACGATCTATTTAAAGGCCCTGACCAATCATTGCGTGACGCAGATCGAACAGGGCCTTTTTACCTTTCTTCTACAAAAAAATTAAAACAAATCGTTGTTAGCATTAAGAAAAAATCAGACAGCAATATATACCTTAATGGATTATTCGCCAGCGGAAAAAGGGATTTATGAGAAGAGGAACATTTTACTAAAAAAGTTGACATTCACAATAATTAGCTGGAAATTTAAGTAAGCAAATTACTTAATAACTATTCCAATTTTAACACTTATGAAAACCTATTTAACCTCTTTCATTGTGTTGCTGTGCCTAATTACAGGAATACAAAGCCCCCTGGCAGAAAATATTACTTTTCATGTTGATCTCAGTTCTACCTCTGGCTTTGATGCGCCAAGCGATAAGGTATACATAACTGGTTCGTTATGGGGTTGGAGTGAGCCTGGAACCAATAGCGAATTGGAATTAACAGACCCGGATCATGATTTAATTTATTCATTGACCATTGATATCGATGCCATATCACACTATGAATACAAGTATTTCATAAATAGCGGTTGGCAAAACGGCGAATGGGATGCTGGCAAAAACAGGTCATTTGACTACAACGGAAACGCAATGATCTTATCAGATGTGTATGGTGATATCAAAGAACGGCCTGCAATAAAGAATCATCAACCCGTTGATGAAGCCATTGACATCGAATTAAATGATCTCATTTCTATTAGCTTTGATATGAATCTATCCGAAATTGACTTGGCAAAAATTATAATAACTCCTGATCCGGGAAATGTGTCCGCCAATTTTGAACAGAATAATACCTCATCTATTCTTATCAACCATGATGAACTGATCGCCGCCACAACCTATACAGTTACTATTCCTGCTGGTTCGGTCAAAGGAGCATATTCATCCCTGAGCAATGAAGCGTATAGCTGGAGTTTCACGACACGACCAGAGGTAGAACCGTGCAAAGTTACTTTTAATGTGGATATGTCAAATGCAGAAAGTTTCGATCCGGAAAACGATGAACTGTACATTACAGGGAGCTTTTGTCAATGGATGTGTCCCGGTGACAACGCCATCTACCGATTGACAAGAAACGAAATGAGCCAAACTTATTCAATAGAGCTTGATTTTTATGCTGCACAGGCCTATGAATAAAATTCTTCATTAATGCCGGATGGGACAACGGAGAGTGGACATTTGGCAACCGCTCCTTTAACTATACAGGTGACGTAATGGAAGTGAACGATATTTTTGGAGATCTGGGGCTTGCTCCGGTTGTTAGTTCACTGACGCCATCTAACAATGCTCTTTATCATAATACCAATGGGCATATTTCCATTGAACTGCAGAATTCCATTGAAGTTATAGATTTTTCAGGCATCACTGTAACACCAGATCCGGGAGGTATTTCCGCGTCATTAAATGCAGAAAATAAATCGTTACTGGAGATTGCGCATAACGATTTCGAATTTGAAACGAAATATACGGTAACTATTCCGGCAGGCTGTTTCAGGAGGATAAATTCTACCGTAACAAATGAGGAAATAACCTGGTCCTATACAACAATGCCTAACCTAAGTGATGAACAGGTATTATTCAGTATTGATTTGTCGCAGGTCAGTTCATTTGACCCGGAAAATGATGTGGTATATGTTTCCGGTAATTGTTGGGACCCTGTTTGGCCAATACCAGGAGCGAATCCTGCATTGATACTGAGTGATGCTGATGGAGATTTAGTTTACAAACTCGTTGTTTCACTGGATACCCCAGATGATTATGAGTACAAGTTTTATATTAACGCCGGCTGGCAAAATGGCGATGAATTCCATTCCGGTGCAAACAGAACATTTTCATACACTGGTCAACAGTTGATTCTACAAGATATTTTCGAATTTTCGGGAGTGCCTACCAGTATTGAATATGAGAATCAGGAAGAGCCTGTTCATTTATATCCTAATCCAACAAACGGTGTAATAAACCTGACCGGCGGAAAAAGTTATACAGTGAAGCTCTTTAGTGTAACAGGCAACCTTCTCTTAAACCGGGTTCTAAATCAAAATACCCCACTTGATATTAGTTCTTACAACCCCGGGCTTTACATCGTTGAGATTGAATATGAAACTACAAGAAATATAATAAAGGTAATAAAACACTAATTTGAAAAGGTTTTCATTTTCCAGGAAAAAGGTATTCATGAATGGATACCTTTTTTTCTTTATTGAAGCACCAATAAACAGATAATAATAGACGCTAATTTTTATGATGATTATGATTCCGGTGGATAATCAAAAAGATACATCCTGACAATCTTAAAAAATCATCCCGATACCTATCGGGATCTGCGTCAAAACACATTTGTAATATGATAGCTCGCTGAGGCAAAAAGCGTAAAACCGTTTACAGATGGCTATTATACCATCAATACAGCCATGCATTAGATATCCTCTCTGTGTTCCTCTGTGTTTTCTTTGTGCAACTTTGTGTAACTATTTTTTGAACGTAATACTGATAAAGACATTCAATTGCCAATGAATTGAATTTCCGCCAAGCTACAAGCCCGGCGGAAATCTTGTAATTATCTTTCTAATTCCGTTATTTCTGACGTTTTATATCCCAGCCGCACTGTGCGTGCTCTAACAGTTTCCCCCTTCTTTAAAAGAATAGGCTCGGTGTAAAGCTGCCAGTGGTCAGTCCCGATTTGTGTTCCTTTCTGAAAAGCGATGGATGCTCCTTCCGTAACACAATCAAGTTCCACTTTGTGACGACTACTTGCCTGAAAGGTAACACTAGCCGTTGAAGGCTGAATCAACCCCGGCCACATCATGTTCACCATATCGTGCTCGGGGATGAAGCCCTTATCACCCACTTCCAGTTGCCATTTGGCCAATGCTTTTCTCAATTCGACCAGTTTCGTTTGATGCGTCGGATCATTGGCCAGGTTATGCACTTCGTCGGGATCCGTTTTTAGATCGTACAACTCCTCCACCGGTTTGGTCTTCCTGAAAATATAAGCTGCGTCACCGGTCAGTTCTCCCCGTTGATCCATTTCCAATAACGTTTGGGTCATATCTATCTGCTCCCGGTAAAAGAGGCGATATGTGAGGGGTAACTGTGGCATGAAATTCCGGATGTAAACATATCTACCGTCAATTACGGAACGACTCATATCCGTATGTTCATCAAAACGGTCTGCACTCCCAAAGGCATATGTATGCCCCGCATCTGATTTATACTCGCCCAGAAAAGCTTTGCCATGCATGTGTTGGGGAGGCTCAATACCTGCCAGCGACAAGACCGTTGGTCCCAGATCCATGAGGGATACAATATCATCCACTACGGTTCCTGCCATCCGTTGATCGGGAAAGCGTACAATAAGTGGCACATGTAAGCCCGAGTTACCCACGGCTCTTTTTTGGCGTAGCAATGGTCCACCATGATCACTCCAAAAGAAGATAATGGTTTTATCCAACAACCCTTCTGCTTCCAGTTGATCCAACCATTTTCCAATGTCCTGATCCAATTCTTGTATATTGGAATATTTACGCCCCACATCCTGACGTACCACGGGCAGATCGGCAAAATAGGCTGGTATTACCACTTGTGAGGTATCCACCAATAAGGGATCTTTCTTCTTTTTCCAGATCTGCGATTCATGGGTCACACCATTATTGAAAACGGCGAAGAATGGTTGTCCCTCTTTTCGGTTCATAAAATGCGCATCATTGCCCACCTCATCCCAGGCAGTGATGGGACAACTGAACTGGTAATCGCATTTGGCACTATTGGTACAAAAGTAACCGGCAGCCCGTAAGTATTCCGTAAAACACTTCACATAGGATGGCGGCACCACCGAATATTCCGGTACATTACGACCTGTTTTATCGCTCACCTTTTTGTAAGAAGCATAGGTTTCTTTTTCCGGTGAGCGGTATCCCCAATGATTACCGGTACGCATGTGCTGACTGCCGATACTCACCGGATACATCCCCGTGATGATGGAAGATCGGCTGGGGGCACACACACCTACTGTAGAATATGCATGGTTGTATTGGATGCCTTCCTTCGCCAGACGATCAATATTAGGTGTTTCGATACCAGGTGCGCCATAGGTCGCCATAACGGGACCGATATCTTCACAACTTAACCACAAAATATTGTAGCGCTCCGCTTGTGTGTGTTTTTGTCCTGCTACACTAACCCCGGTCAGGAGCAATGTGGTAGTGAGCAGGTGCGTAATCGTTTGTTTCATTATATATGTTTTAATCTCATTGTTTAAACTAAGTTAATGTTTCACGCAGATTGTTTTCCGACGGAAAACATGAAATTTGTGATAATCTGCGTAATCTGTGGTTACAATTTTTGTACGGCGTGTCTTTTTGTAAATGCAATTCCCCTGCAAAGTTCGCTAAGTCTGACAGACTTTCCCTTTATCACACAAAAGTACAAGAACGCAAAGACGGATTATTTAAAGAATCTGCTATAATACCGATTACCAAGCAAAATGCTTTATCAATCATTTTGTTATACAATTGATATAATTTCTCTGCGCCTTAGCGTCTCTGCGAGAATCTCTTCCCTTTCTGGTTAATCACTTTTTCACAACGCGCTTAACAATTCGTTGATCAGATGTGTAGATGACAAGCAGGTACATACCATCAGCAACTCCGGCTAAATCAAGATGGTCACTGACTTGTTTGTGCAACACGCATCTGCCACTCATGTCATAAAGAGCTACCGAATTAATGGGAACTGTTGATTTCAGGTAAAGTCGCTCTTCCACCGGGTTGGGATACACTTTAATATCCATCTTTTCTATCTCTGTCATCCCCACATCAGATGCTGTGGGTGTAGCCACTGAAATCTTCAGGTTATCAATCCACACCTTATAATTGGTGCCATCCGGCAAATCGGTATTATTGAAATATAGAAACAACTTACCATTGGATAAGGTGACCGTATCGAAATACTCCTGGTATTCTGCAGTTAACGCATGCCAATCTTCACTTTGCACAGAGGCCCCTACTTTGGCATGAGCCGTTCCGGCCGCATTGGTACGTGCCAGGTAAGACAGCAGATAGTTGGTATTCTCAAAATGGCTTAGATCAACCGTTCGCAGCTTAAACACATCCCCACCATTAGCTTCACTTTTACTGATTATACTGACCTCCAGGGCTTGTGATCCATCTGCTACAGATTCATCCACCACCACTCCTGTAAAGTCGGTCAGAAACTCACTTTTCCAAACACGGTCCCATAAAGATTGCGCTCTTAACCAAAGATCCCCGTTGAAGGAGGTGGGCAAGGGATACGCTTCAAAATGCTCGATGTAAGGTAAGGTCAACGCTTGTTCAGCAGGATTGGCAAAAAACTGGTATTGCTTACTCCACCATGCTGCAGCAATGGTTTTTAAATTAACTACAACTTGAGCTTGCTCAGCCTGGTAAGCCAGATTAGTGGTTTCCAATGGATCCGTTTCATAGTCGTATAACTCCATATCTTTGATGCGACTTTCGTCCCAATCCATCAAATCAGGCCGGTCGTTGGATCCCTGCATCCATAAATTCAAACGGTAACGTTCAGTACGGAAAGAATAGCCAGAGCCACCTCCGGTCCTGTATTCCGACACGGCACATGTTTTGCCGGTCAAAGCTTCCCCTCTCAAAGCTGACACCAAACTTGTTCCCTGCAATTTCGATTGGGGTACATCCAGTCCTGCCAATTCACAAAGGGTTGGGTAAATATCCGTAAATTCCACTGGCGTTTCATTTTGCCCGGCTACTCCACCAGGTGCTGAAATAATCAATGGGGCCCGTACGGCATTTTCAAAATTCGTATGTTTCCCCCATTGGTTATGATCCCCCAGATGATAACCGTGATCACCATAAAGCATCACCACCGTATTATCAGCCAGTCCCTTTTCATCCAGCTTATCCAACAATTTACCAACCTGTGCATCGATATAGGAAACACTGGCATAATAACCGTGAATCAGTTTACGTTGAACATCCAAATCGAGAATATCATCCCCTTTATCCACATCATCAAAAGTCCAGGGATCAGGAATATCGGTGTATCCCATAGGTTCAGGCGTGTGATACACATAATCAGGACTACCCACCGCATCGCGTTGATAAGTGGCTAACTCCAACGTATTACGATCATAGAGGTCCCAATATTCTTTGGGGGCGATAAAGGGGATGTGCGGTTTCTTGAAGCCCACTGCTAAAAAGAAAGGCTGATCCGATTGACCGGCCAAAGTCTCCAGTTTTCCCAAGGCATCCAGACAGATTTGCCCATCCTGGTAACCATCATCACCTACGCCTTCCGGTCCGCATTCAGTAGCGGTATTGGGAGTGACACGATAAGCAGACCCCTGCACAAAATTTCCATACGCATCCAGATAAGTATAATCCCCCGGATCGGTATAACTGATACTCCAGGAGTGGCTATCATGGCCATCATCCACATTACGGGGATCAAAGATTTTTCCGCAGGCTGCCGTGGTGTAACCATTGTTCTTAAAATATTCGGGTAACGTTACCAACTGAGGACTCTCTTCACGTAATAAAGAACTCAGATTACGGATACCCGTTCCATCCGGTGTTTGACCAGTCATCACACTGGCTCTGGAGGGTCCGCACACCGACCATTGACAATAGGCTTTGGTAAAAACCACCCCTTTGTCGGCTAAGCGATCAATGCCGGGCGATACAATTTGCGACTCACCATAACAGTTCAAGACAGGCTTCAGGTCATCCACAGCTATGAACAACACATTGTATTGCAGTTTTAATGAAACGACTTCACTGAGTAAATCATCTTTAATGGCAACGGCCTTAATGAGGGAGCCAGGAGGAGCAGTAAAAGGAGCAGAATACAATTGAGCAGTCGCAGACGGTTCGGAGCCATCGATCGTATAATAGATTTCTGCTCCTGGTGTTGTCGTGCTTATAGTAACTTGTGCACCCTCCCTGGAAATTTCAGGGGCTGCCACCGATGATTGCGGATGCAAAACAATGAAAGTCACACTGTATTTTTTGGTCGGAAAAACAGATTGAGCATCAATGGAAGATTCATAGGGGGGCACTTCATCAAAGTTGTCAGGGCCGCCGCCTGAGCTTGTTCCTGTTTGCCCGTTAATGTAAAACTTTTTATCCACCGAAGGCGAAACCGAAATGGAATTGGCATACATCTCATACCAGTGGGCTTTGGAATAATCAGCCCCGTTACTCATGGCCGATAGATCCAACTGAACATTTTTTTCCTTATCAGAAGTATTCACAACTACCAGGCCTATTTCACCATTTTCAAAGGTGGAGGCATAAACGTTTACATCCGAATGACTGGAAGAGGCTGCCACCATTTGATCACCGAAACATTTTTCATAGTAATGATACACCATATAACTCTGACGGGGGGTATAATCATCCTGATCGGGATCATTGCGTGCCAGAAAACCTTTGCTTTCCTGATCGGCTGCACTCCAGTTCCATTCCGACACCCACAAATTCACCATGCCATAACCTGTTTTGATCACCTCGCCCAGGACCTGAGCCACAAACAAACCATTCACCATGGTGCAGTTGTATGGTCCCCGGGTGTTAAATTCGGTCATCGCCACCGGGAAATGGTCACGAGGTTTGTCAGTATATTTTTCCACACAATCCAGTAAAGTGGTGTGCACCGATTCTACCTGACCAATACTACCTAATAAATTCTCAGGTGTGGCATCCTTTACTGAAGTAAAATAATTGTGTACCACCAGGAAATCAGCATGATCTTTTACTTCTGGCAGCAAAGTACTGTTCCACTCATCATCATCACGCGTCACAACCACACCTACTTTAATCGATGAATCAACCGCTTTCATGGCTTCTGCAAACACACAAAAATCCTCACCATACTCTTTTCCGGTAACAATGCTGCCATTCACATCCCAGCCTTCTTCCCACTTGCCGTAGCACTCATTGCCAATCTCCCAGTTTTTGATGTTGGCGCCTAGCTCCACATTCATTTTACGGACAAAGTCAGCGGCATAATCAGCAGCTTGTTGCACGCGGGCTTCACGTGTACCTTCAGTGGTTAAACCATAACGGGCATAAAAGTAATTGACTACCACCGTGGCTTCACTATTAGCGGATGTTAAAAAATCAGTGAAGATTTCTGGTGTCATATAGTTTTGATTGACCCCATTAATACCATTTAATTCAATTTGAAAATCGGATGGGATATTGCCATCAAAGAAGTATTTATTGGATCCACTCCCTGCCGGAAAGCGTAAAGACCCCATACCCGATTTCGTATAAAGTGAAGTCCGGTCCAACTGATCACTCCCATTGCGAAAAGGGGTGTTCACTCCAAATTGAGTCGGCAGTACTTTGGCAATTTCCTGGTTGGCATCAATCGTAATGAGGGCATCGGCAGTCGACGCGGTCTCCAACTGTTTGGAAGATGTATTAGCTGGCATCTGATAACTGCGGGCTTCCCAGTAATTTTGATAAAACTGTCGCTCTGAAGCAGACTGGGAACGGATGCCCATCAGACTTATCCCCAACAGAATCATTGACAAGAGTAGATTTTTTTTCATGTGACTTTCGATTAAAATTTCCCTGACTGATTAAATGTTAAACCTACTCCTTCTTGCAATATCGCGCAGGACACAAATCGTTCGAAGGTTAACCACTTATCGTTCCCCATGTGTCTTAATTAGGCATTAAACCGGACAAATAAGCGAATTATACTCACCTGAATCATTCCTCTACCATATGCGAACGATTACTCGCACCCCCCACTTTTATTAACCGGCTACTTTAGCGTCAGTTAAATCTAAAAGCACAAATTATGAAAAAGATCTTTACCCTGTTCGTATCAGCTCTGGTTACTATGAGCATGCATTCACAAACCATTTGGGAAGGCAGTTTTGAACCCACAACGTGGTATGCTATTGGCAGCTCAGTGAATGGTGTTACATCCTGGAATACCAAAATCACTGATGATGCATATTGGAATACTATATGGTGCGACAAAAACAGCCGGGACAATTCAGTCACTATTACTGATGATGCCAATACGGGGGCTCAGGCTCTCGAAATACAAATCAATCGCAACAACCTTAACAATCGAATGAGGTCGGCGGCATCAGATTATACCAACGGCGATTTGATAAAAATAACCTACTCGGCTAAAACAGATGCTGCAGGCGTTGCCAGGGGTGGCAAGTTAATGGGATTAACAAAAGGAGTATTCACGAATAAATTGACCACCTCCTACCAACAATTTGTGGAATATGGATTAATTGCCAATGGCCGTGTTCAGATTTGGTTTCTAAATGCCACGGATGCCGATGGACAAGCTTACAAAATATGGTTAGATGATGTGAAGATAGAATATCAGGCCGGTCCGGACATGAGTGTATCGCTCCCGGTTACTGATGGCTTTGAGAATGCGGACAATTATCAATCGTCGTTTAATGTGGTTGGTCAGACTAGTTGGGTTACCAGCAATCCGTCCTCAATATGGAAAGATATTTTCAGTACAGCAGCTTCTGGCGACAAAACGTATGTATCTTCTATTGTATCAGATGGTCGACCGGGTAGCGGGGGTAGCCAATGTATGAAATTCGATATTAAAGATGCTGCCTTTACGCCTGATGATATCATAAACGATGTACCAACTGTTAAACTTCGGTCAAATGCTCTTGACAATATTATTGAAGGTAATAACTATGTCATACGTCTTTGGGCAAAAACAACAGATGCTCCTGGTGAAGCTGCAATTAGTGCAACAAATATCGACTTTCAACCAATCACCAATACCTGGACTGAATATGAATTACCTTACGTTGGACTTGCTTCAAAATTGGCTCAGATATGTTTTAAAGGTATAGGAAAAGATTACAATGTATTAATCGATGATGTAACTATCGAAGTAAATAGCTCCACTGCCATTAATGATCTTTTTGAGAGTAGTACCTTCGCTATTTATCCTAATCCGGCCTCATCCAAATTGTTCATACAGTCTGAAGAAACAATTAATGGCGTAGAAATCTATAGTATCGCCGGACAAAAAGTTTTGGAATCATTTAACGTGACAAATGGCCTTGACATCAGCAACCTATCCAATGGATTATACATTGTATCAGCAACCATCAATGGAAAGACGGTACAGAAGAAATTTACAAAGCAATAGTTTTTTTAGAGTAGATTAGTGTAAACGAGAGAATACCTTTGCAATTGTCACATTGCAGGGGTATTTTCGAATAGAAGAGTGATCACGCGAAGGTGCAGAAGCGCCAAGATAACACCCTGTAAATATGATTAGAATTCGCCTGAATATATTGATCAGCCTGATTTTCATAAGCTGCCTGCTGAGCACAGGATCAGTGAAAAGTCAAAACAAACAACAACCCAACATCATCCTCTTTTATGTGGATGACCTGGGATGGATGGATTTAGCCTGTCAGGGCTCACAATTTTACGAGACACCGGCCATTGATCAACTAGCCACAGAGGGCATCCGTTTCACACAAGGCTATACGGCTCATCCAAGATGTGTACCGGCTCGTTACGGCATTCTCACAGGACGCTATCCGGCCCGGGCCCATGTACCAGGTGGAGGTGGCTTGGTGCCTGATGATGTGACCATTGGTGAAGCCTTACAAGCAGGTGGTTATAAAACCTTCTTCACCGGTAAATGGCACTTATTATTCAAACACGACGAAGCGAATATGCCCGAAAATCAGGGCTTCGACATAAACATTGCCGGTGGAAAAGCAGGTGCTCCCCCCACCTATTTCTATCCTTACCGGAAAGGTAAGAAAACACCGGCCGGGTCAAAAGGCCTTAAGCAAAATGAGCTACATGGTTTAGAAGGCGGACAGGAAGGTGAATATCTCACGGATCGTTTAACGTCTGAGTCGGTGCAATTCATGGAAAACCATGTATCGACTCAACCCGATCAACCCTTCTTCTTATTTTTGAGCCATTATGGGGTACACACACCATTTGAGGCCAAAGAAGAACTAGTGAAAAAATATCAGTCGAAACTGAAAACCATGGAGTATGACCTGCCGGAATATGAGAAAACCGTTACCGGTGATACCAAATTACGTCAGGATTTCCCGGTATATGCCGCCATGATTGAGAGCATTGACCAGAGTATGGCCCGTATTAATGAGACTTTGAAAAAACTGAACATTGATGACAACACCATCATCATTTTCACTGCCGATAACGGTGGACTATCCACCCGTGGTAATACCCGCAAGCTGGCTACCTCTAACTATCCCTTACGCTATGGGAAAGGCTGGTTGTATGAAGGCGGCATCCGTGAAGCTTTTATCGTGAAATGGCCAGGCGTGACCAAGGCAGGCGGGGTATCTGAAGCGGTGGTCACCGGGACTGACATCTACCCCACAGTATTAGCCATGGCAGGTCTGGAGCAGCGCCCCAAGGATCATTTGGATGGGATGGATGTCACAAAAGCCATCAAAGGGAAAAAATTTAAACGCCTGGAACCTATCTTTTGGCATTCACCAATTGCACGTCCTGGTAGTACCGGTGATGAGAACAGCAGCGCCGTGCGTCTGGGGGATTACAAACTCATTGAATGGTATGATAAAGGAGAAGTGGAACTGTTCAACTTAAAAAAAGACATTGGCGAACAACATAACCTGGTTGAAACCATGCCTGAAAAAACAGCGAATCTATTGGCCTTGTTAAAGAATTGGAAAAAAGAGATCAAAGCGAAGAAACTAGATCCATCCAAAAGTAAATGGAAAAAGAAAGGACATTAATGTAAAAAAATATCAAGATTAAAGAACCAAGTTATACCAATTAGTATTACAAATATCAAAATTGATGATACGCTTAATACCGTACTGGTTTCACCTAATAAATCCAATCGAAATACTATTCAATTCATTCATATTATTCAGACCTTAAGGTCTCACTAAACAACAAACAATGAAAACAACCATCAAACATACCTACCTCGCTCTTTTGGCATTAGCCCTGAGCACATCGGCCTGTGCCGGCCCAGCTAAGAAACACAAAAAGGAAGCCCAAAAACTAAATATTCTATTCCTGAATATTGATGACCTGAAACCAGTGTTGGGATGTTATGGGGATCCAAACGTGAAGACGCCACACATCGATCAATTAGCTTCGGCCGGTGTGACCTTTTCCAATGCTTATTGCCAGCAGGCTGTTTGTGCCCCGTCGCGTATCAGTATCTTTACCGGCTTGCGCCCTGACCGCACCAGGGTGTGGGATTTAAAAACCGACATGCGCGACATGAATCCAGATGTGGTGACCCTCCCCCAATATTTCAAAAATAATGGCTACGAAACCGTTGGTTTGGGTAAGCTGATGCATGGCGCCAAAGATGATGATCCGCTCTCCTGGAGTATCCCCTACCGTCACGATCGCGAACTGACTTATGCCGATGGATACACCTATCCGGCCAATGGTAAATATCAGAATCCGGCCATTCATGCAGCCATGAAAGAGGCAAAAAATCGTAAATTAAACTGGTTGGAAACAAATCGTTACCTGAAAAGCATGGGTCTATCACCTGCTATAGAATGCATGGACATACCCGATGACGCCTATGAAGACGGAGCCGTAGCCGAAGCCGGTATGCAGGTAATGGATCAATTGGGGAAAGGAGACAAACCTTTCTTCCTGGCACTGGGCTTTCATAAACCGCACCTCCCCTTTGCTGCGCCAAAAAAATACTGGGACCTCTATGATCGCAATAAAATTGAGGTACATCCCTTTCAGGAGGAAGCCGCCCATTCGCCCAAACATGCTTACCATACCTGGGGTGAGTTGCGCAACTATTCCGATGCCCCTCAAACAGGGCCCGTATTGGACGCACAACAACAAGAATTGATCCATGGGTATTGGGCCTCTGTCTCCTTTGTGGATGCACAAATAGGCAAAGTAATGGCCAAACTGGATGCATTGGGACTACGCAAGAATACCATTGTAGTGCTGTGGGGCGACCATGGCTGGCACCTGGGCGATCATGGCATCTGGTGCAAGCATTCTAATTTTGAACAAGCCACCAAAGTACCTTTGATTATTTCAGCACCCGGCTATGCACAAGACCAACATACCCCTTCCATGGCGGAATTTGTGGATGTCTTCCCAACGCTGTGTGAATTGTCAGGACTCGCTACGCCAAAGATACTGGAAGGCACCAGCCAGGTAGCAGCCTTAAAACACCCTGCCACCATCGTAAAAGATTATGCCATCAGTCAGTTTCCAAGAGGTAAAAACATCATGGGATATACGATGCGCACCAATCGCTATCGTCTGACAGTATGGCTCAAAGGTAAATTTCATGAGAAGGCGGTTCATGTAAATCCTCAGCTGGATGGCATTGAGCTGTATGATTACCAGGAGGACCCAATGGAAACTAAATCCCTGGCCCATGATCCGGCACATGCTGAGTTGGTGGAAACCTTAAAAAGTAAACTGTTTAATCTTTTAAACTCGCAGGCAGAATATCGTTCGAAAAACTAAGTCTCCGTTACAAAATAAACAGATGATTTTAGTGCTGGGTTGTTAAAAAAACAAGTTTTGATTTTTTTGATAATTCATTAAAACGTTACACAGTGTTTCGGAGAAAAAACGAAAACAATAAGGGCACAGAGTATTTTCATTAGTAAGGCATCAATAATTTGCTTCATTAAATTTTAAAGGCTCTGTGTCCTTTTCCTTTTTCCTGTACTTTGCGCTCTCCGTGTAACACTTTTCTTTAACACACAAATACAATCAGGCTATTGCGCCACATTTCCTAAGATTGATAAAAATGAAAAAAATTATTCTGATACTTTCCATTTTTTGGGCTTTCCTGCTGATATTATTAATCTATTAAAGACACATTATGATGCGCATTCATTTACTAAAAATAATCATTGGCATTGGCATTTTACTCGCCTCTTCTATCCAAACAGAGGCCAAAAAAGTACAACTGAACAATCCCAATATTCATGTGAAGGGTGCCAACTATGTCTTTCCGTCTGCTGACAAACTGCACTATTGCAGGTTTTCAGAGGCCACACTCACTGCACCTTTAGCAGAGAAGCTGTTTAATTCCAATAAAGCCATTACCAATAGTGGCATTAAAATACAGTTCAAAACAGCCAGTCGGGTGGTGAAACTCACCTTCACTCCACAGGATGGTGATAACCGGGGCTCTGAATTTGCTGTATTGCAAAATGGGGAGATGACCGGCACCTACGATTTTAAAGGAAATGCCGGTAAGACAGACATGCTGTTGGAAATCACCAACGCCCATGCCGGCCAGGCCACTCTCTTTGAAGTGGTGCTGCCCAGTTGGGCAAATGTGGCCGTGACTCAGATGAATATTGATGCCCATTCTGAACTGAAGCCCATTACACCGCAGAACAAACCCATCTACCTGGCCCTGGGCAACAGCATCACCCATGGTGTGGGACAAGGATCGGCCAGTTACCTAACGTATCCATATCTGTTGGCTGAAAAACTGGGGCTTGATTATTACAATCTGGCAGTAGGTGGTGCTAAAATATCGCAGCCCATTGCTGCCCAGACGGCAGAAATGCCACAAGCGGATATTATTACCCTTTTGATTGGATACAATGATCTGTTTTTTAACGACAAAACGGTAGAGCAATACACCTCTTCCTATCGCGATTATTTGACAGAGATCAGAAAGAACCAACCAAAGGCCACCATCTTTTGCATCAGCCTGACGCATACCCGCTCCACATATAATCCGGAAACAGGTGTGGTACCGGACGATTACCGCCTGGCACTGAAAACACTAGTGGAAGAATTTCAAAGCAATTGCGATCATAATCTGGTTTTTGTAGCCGGTGATGCCATCACATCCGAAGAGAACCTGCGTCAAGACAAACCTGCTGATAAGGTCCACATGGGCATTGAAGGAGCCGCCCTCTTTGCCGATGAACTGGCATCCATCATCACAACGGCCACCGCCAATGAAACAACTTTTGATATTGGCCTGCTGTCCATGACTATTCAATCACGACAGGGTCAGGTTTTTATTGATGCTGGTTGCTGTAATCAGAAAACGGTCAATATTTATAACCTGCAAGGTACTATGGTCGCATCAGCCAATATTCGGGATGTGGCCACCTTAGATGTACCATCCAATGGTATCTACCTGGTCAATGTACAAGCTGAAAACCGGATGGTGCAATCCAAAGTACTGATTAGGTAGCTTTTTATAATCCTTTTTAATGGTATTCATTAGTGGGATTGCTTTATGGCTTTGTTTAAGGAGCGGATAGAAATTACTTTTGATTATAGAAAAGAGTTTCGTTGAGAATGGATCTTAATTTCAGTAAGACTGAAGGTCTTTAACAACAAAGCTTGGGGCAACGCCCCAAGTAAAATTTAAGTGGTGGGGCCATCACCCTGAATGGGTGAGACAATATGATTTATTTGTTGTTTGTCTCAGACCTTCAGTCTGATAAATTCTGTATTACTATATGCTTGGGGCGATGCCCCAAGCTTCGATGTCTCAGGCTTTCAGCCTGTTTTTATTTTTTTCAATTACTATTTTGATACCATTGCCAATGGAACTACACGATATTATCCCATGAATATTAAAAGTAATTTCCTGGCAGTTCCTTAGCTATAGTAATTCCACCCTATTAAACGTTTAAAGTGTTTAAAATTTCATGAATCGAAAAAACAGCTCCACAAATCACTTCATCGGAGGCTCCATAGTAAATAGTCACTTTATCACCCGCCACAAGGTGTCCATTGGTAAACACCACATTTCCAAAAAATCCGGTTTGCTCATAATCCATCACAGGTTCCATAATGGGCTCTTCACTGCGGGCTATCACTTTAGATGGATCATTCAAATCCAGTAACAAAGCCCCCAAACAATAACGGTGCGCTTTAGTGGCCCCATGATATATTTCTAACCACCCCTTTTCGGTACGGATGGGTGCTGCTCCCGCACCAAGTCTTTCACTATCCCACTTGCCCGCACGTGTTGTGGCCAGTAAGTGATGATTACCCCAATGCATTCGATCGGGTGATTCGGCGATCCAAATGTAGTTCCCACCCAGCTCAGGACTACTGGGACGATGTAAGGCATAATACTTACCATTGATCCGCTCGTCAAAAATGGCACAATCTTTGTTGTGGGGCGGAAAGATCATGCCACGACGATCAAAATGTTTCCAATCCTCCGTATGCATATAACCAACCCCCACTCCATGAGCTGACACTTTTGTGAAAGTCAGATGGTACCCATCCTCCATAGTTGTCACCCGGCAGTCTTCTATTCCGAAAGTTTCCTGAGAGCCAAGTCCCATAATAGAAAGCCTTTTCAGGGGTTCTTTAAAATTGACTTGATCTTCACTACAGACCAAGCGGAGGTGCGAGAGTGTCGTTAGAAAATACTTACCTTCATAGATAACAATACGGGGATCTGAAGCATCCAGATGTGGGTCTTCCACATCAAAGCTTACTATTTCAATCTTTCCTTCACGGTTATAAACCGGGAAACTGATTTTTCCTTTTTCTTGTTTGGGACGTTCTGCAACCCGTAACACTAACCAGGTTTTATCCTGATAACGAAATACACCCGGATTTAATAAGCATTCAACTTCCATTCCCGGCATACTTGGTGAAATGTCTTTAGGTGTAAGCAAAGGATTTTGCTCAAATCTTTTTGCGATATTCATTGTTCAAATCTTTTCCGGATCCATATTTTAGTCTTTTAAAATCAATTATTCCTGATTTTAGCTGTTTATCTCTATTGCATTAGTGCAACCTGCAGTCGCAGAAAGTAAACAAAGAAGACCGCCGCTGCTGACTAATAACCCCTCTCCCTGTAGCCGGTTTCTCCCCATATGGGGAGACTAAGCTCTATAATTCATACAAAGGCACGCCGCTGAGGGGATTCTGCGGATACCGCTCACACAGAGCCACCAGAATATCCTCATGGGTCACCCCCACATTCGTTACCGTGTCGTTTCCCCCGTAATAGACCAGCACTGAACCATCTTCTCTTCGCAGCGCCCCACAACAAAAGACCACATTTGGAACGTGGACATAATCGGTTGCTTGCGTTCTGCAATCGGCCGCACTGGGGAAAAGGATCGGGATATTGGACACCTTCACCTTTTGGGGATTATCCAAATCATGCAAGGCAATTCCGAGAGTATAGGGATTTCCATCCATCGTCCCCCTCACACCATGGAAAATATTCAACCAACCATACTTCGACTTAATGGGGGGCGCGCCCGGTCCTATTTTATCTGAAAAAGCACTGGGACCACCTGCCTGATTCATCAGCGGTTCTTCCACCAAATCCCACTCATTACTCAGCAAGTCGGTGGTATATCCAATCCGTATCTCCTTGAATACCCCTCCCGTATGATCAATACTGTGATCATTGGGTCGAAAGAGAGCGGCATATCTGTCACCAAAAGGCTCCGGAAAGATGACCACATTTCGCATATCCACATCCATTAAAGGACCATGACGTGTAAAACTGTTAAAATCGCTTGTCGTGGCCAGCGAAACGCGCACCCTGTCTTTGATTGTTCCATGGTAGGCACTGTAGGTAATGAAATAGGTTTCACCAATTTTTGAAATCCGGGGATCCTCAACGCCCCCGGCCTCATTCTCAATCACCGCCTTTTTATCGACTCCGTCACCAAAGCAATCATCGCTATTACAAGGCTTCAATGCCGGCTTTGCGTCGATCCGCCAGTCATTCATACCATCCTTACTGCGGGCCACACCTACCACTGAAATGCCATTTCTTAAATGGGACCTAAATAACATGATGACGTCATCCTTATATTGAGCAATCCCTACATTGTGTACGGTTTTCACCTGGTATTTTGGGTCGATCCACACCCGGTTCACCTGGTGACTGCTTAATATCGGATTGTTTGGGAAGCGTTCCACAGGTTTATTCAAATTAATCTCCGCCTGCCATCCATGCAGTGACAATTTCCTTGTTAAAAGATCCATTTACTTTATTTTAGATGTTACAAGTTGAGGGTTTTTATTGCCTTTATCAATGTAAAAAACAGGGAAA
>JAEINY010000044.1 GCA_016342595.1 Marinilabiliaceae bacterium | reverse complement strand
CTAGGTTATGGGCCACCAGATGGAGATTCATGGTTTGGCACCAGCTATACTATGAACCTCTATCGCGGCTGTTCCCATGGCTGCATCTATTGCGATTCACGCAGCAGCTGTTACCACATTGATGATTTTGATAACATCCAAATCAAGAGCAATGCCATTGACTTGTTGCACCGGGAACTAAAATCGAAGCGACGCAAGGGCACCATCGGTTTTGGCAGCATGAATGATTGCTACATGCCCCTTGAAGAAACGCAACAGCTCACCCGACAGGCACTAAAAATACAACTGCAATGCACGTAATGCTAACCAATTATGGACACTCTTCACACAACGCTGTCAACTCCTGAACATTCCAACCCGAATGAAGTTTTATAATCCTAATCCACATAAACAATTAGGATTATTTGAATAGAAATAAGAATTTAGCAAAACGCATTCACTATTATTTACACTGCCTCAAACGCTACAGCGGCCCATCCATCAGAACATCACAGAGCTTATACCGATTACCAATCAAATCCGCTAATCATCGGATGGGCAATAAAACATCGCTCAACAAATAAATCATAATTGTATAAATGATTTATTTTTATCATTTTAGCAGAGCAAAACCCAAACCACCCCCCATGAATGACACGTACAAACCAGTGGCTTGTGCTTTTTATGATCAATTGGAATATCTGGCCATGAAGAAACAAATCATCCTCATTGAATATACGGATCACCATGGTGAACACAGCTCTCCAGTCATCATTAAAGACTTCATAACCCGCAAAAAGGAAGAATTTTTAGTGACTACCAACAATATTGAAATTCGCCTGGATAAAATCACCGGCATCAATGGACTGGAGCCTGAGACATTCTGGTGAATCCCGAATCAGAATTCACCTGTCATCCGACTATCTTTTCCAGACTAAATAAGCATTATAATTTACTGTGCGCGCTTCAACTTAAAGCGTATGCGTAATATTCCGTCTTCAAAAGAGGAGGAACCAAACACAAACTGCCCAACTTCACTTGTATTTTTCACATGATCGCCAATGCAAGGACAGGCATCATATTCACCAACACGAACAATTCGAATCACCTCGCCGGTTGCATCTGGTAATCGTTCCAAATTAAATAGTTCACTGGCTTTTTCACGCGTTACGATCTCTTCCCTTACATCCACTCCAGCTACTAATACTTCATTCACCTGTGATTCAATTTTCAATTCCTCATCAGCTGTTAAAGCTCGGGTGAAACGATAATCACACTTGGACTTTTTCTTCTCCAGATGATTGGAAAAAGAGCGGTCACACCCAAACATTTGTACCATCGTTTGATTTAATACATGCTCGGCGGTATGCATTGGCGGATCGTAACTTTTCATTATAATGATTAAAGGTTAATTATTAATGATCAATTGCAGTAAAACAAACCTAATTGATCACTCCTGATCCAACCAATTCATCCCCGGCATACCAGGCTGCAAACTGCCCCGTTGTAATTCCACGTTGCGGCTCATCAAACACAATATAAAGACCTTTTTCACGACAATGAACAATTGCATTCTGTAAGGGTTGGCGATATCGGATTCGCAAATTAAAACGATGTGATTCACCCACTTTCATGGCCAGGTCAGGCCGTACCCAGTGGGTTTCACCAGCGGCTACAAACAATACATTTCGGAACAATCCCGGATGCTCCTGTCCCATCCCCACATATACCTGGTTAAAGTCTACATTAGTCCCGATGATGAACAATGGCTTTTCAAATCCACCAATATTCAAGCCTTTACGCTGACCAATGGTATAAAAATGCGCACCATTGTGTTCGCCTACCTTTCTTCCATACTTAGGATGGAACACATAAGCTTGAGCCAAGTTTTCTAAATCCTCGTCAGTAGGTGCGTCACCATAGGCTTTTTCCCAATCTCGTTTGAATAATTCACTCTCCTCCGGAATAATAAATACACGCCCTTTTTTCGACTCTAACTTTTGCTGCAAGAAAACCGGCAGATCTACTTTTCCAACGAAACAAATTCCTTGTGAATCTTTTTTATGCGCTGTTACCAAATTTAACTCATTGGCAATACGCCGCACTTCAGGCTTCACAATATCACCAATGGGAAACATTGCTTTTTCCAGTTGTTTTTGACTCAACTGACACAAAAAATAGCTCTGGTCTTTATTGGAATCACTTCCGGCTAGTAGCCGATGAACAGGCTGTCCATCTATCTCAATGGTCTTTTTCCGGCAATAATGGCCGGTCGCCACATAATCAGCCCCTAACTCCATTGCTTTGTCCAGGAACACATCAAATTTGATCTCCCGGTTACACAACACATCGGGATTTGGTGTACGCCCCTTTTCATACTCAGCAAACATGTAATCGACTACGCGCTTGCGATAATGATCACTTAAGTCAACCATGTGAAACGGAATTCCCAATTTCATCGCCACAGCTTGTGCATCAAACTTATCATCCAACCAGGGACAATCAGCTTTCAACACACCGGTTGTATCGTGCCAGTTTTTCATGAACAAGCCAATCACTTCATAGCCCTGTTTCTGCAAAACATATGCTGCTACACTTGAATCCACTCCTCCTGACAATCCTATTACAACTCGTTTCTTTTCCATGATTACTTTTCTTTACCGCATTTAGCGCACAAAAATACAGTTTTTTTGAGTATTTATTTAATCTCTTTGGCAATTGAGGTGAATTAAGCATCCACACACTCATAATCAAATAAATGATACCATCTTCTAATAATTCAATGCTATTGTACAATGGGATTTCATATCTGAACAAAACACCGCTTAGTGTATCAATACCGCGAGAAGGAAATTCTCATCTATAGCTGCAGATACCATTATGACAATTAAAAAAACCGCCCCTTCCGAAATTCGAAAGGGGCGGTATCTTATTATCTAATGTCTATTTCCTTACTTCTTAAACATTGATCATCATTGGCATCAACAACATCAACTCTTCTTCGTTGTCACCGTTTTCAAATGGCAATAGAATACCTGCTCGTGATGGATCGGATAATTCCAATACCACATCAGATGAGTTCAGGTTATCCAGGATGTCTGCCAGAAAACCTGACTTAAAACCAATCTCCATGTCATCGCCTTCATATTGACAGCCCAAACGTTCGTGAGCAGAAATACTAAAATCAATATCCTGGGCCGAAACAGTCATTTCATTACTACCCATTTTCAATTTAACCAGGTTACTGGCTTGATTCGAAAATAAGGATACACGACTTAAAGTGTTATAAAACTCAATACGATCAATAATTACTTTATATGGATTATCCTGAGGAATCACTGCATTATAACTCGGATAATTCCCCTCAACCAACCGACACACTAATTTATAGTTTGGCAAGGTGAAAAATGCATTCTTATCATCGAATTCGATGCTAACGTCGCCATCTTCTTTAGGCAATACATTCTTTAACAAACTCGCCGGTTTTTTAGGCAGAATGAAAGATGCATCAAAATCCGTTTTGGCATCCAAACGACGGTAACGCACCAGTTTGTGCGAATCAGAAGCCACGAATGTCATATTCTCAGGGGATAACTCTACCAAAATACCATTCATCACCGGACGTAATTCGTCATCAGCAGTGGCGAATAAGGTTTTGTTGATACCCACCTGCAACAGATCAACAGAGACTCGTAAACGAGAGCTTTTATCTTCATCCAGACCTGGCAACTCCGGAAAATCTTCTCCATTTTGCCCCACCACACTAAACTTACCTTTCTCCGTCACAATGTCTACTGCAAACGTATCCATGTTGATTTCAAAATTCAAGGGTTGCTCCGGGAATTTCTTAAGTGTTTCCAGCAAAATGCGCGAAGGCATCGCTATGGTACCTTCACCATCCACATTTTCCAGTTCCAGAGAGGTCACCATGGTTACTTCCAGGTCAGAAGCCGTTAACACCAGCTTATTGTCCTTCAGGTCGAATAAAAAATTATCGAGAATAGGCAATGTACTTTTGTTACTGATCACCCGACTTATGGCTTGTAAGTGAGACAGCAATTCTGTGCTGGAAACTACAAATTTCATTGGTTATATGTTTTTAAGTTCTTGTCAATTATTACTAAAAGCCCTGACCAAATGGTTTCTTAATCACTTTTTGTGTTAACCATTTTCCAAGTCGAAATATACAAAAAAAGATAACGTGTCAAAATGGCATTTACAGGAAGTTTTACTGTTTTTTTAAACAATGCCCGCAAACAATAGAGAAACAGAACAAAAACTCTTTATTAAAAAAATGAAATAGCTTCATTCCATCAAACAAAATAGTCTTATCTATTCGACAATAGCTCCAAAATAACAATAACCTCCGGCACGAAGGGCGAAAAGTTATCATTTACCATATTTTCGCTTACGAATCCATAAAAAAACTACACTTCCTATAATAATGAGCAAAACAGGAGCCCCCACATTGAGCCACTTCCAAAATATCGTGCCGCTACTCAACTGTTCCCGATCCAGCAAACGCAATGTAAAATTACGACCTCGTAAGGCCATCCATCCTTCATCATCACAAAGATAATTCACCGCATTGACGATAAAATCCTTATTTCCAAACACCTGTTTTGAGCCTTCATCAAAACCCAACTGTTGAACTTGAGGATTAGAATCTTTAAAGCGTACTTCATTTTTGATGATATCTCCATCAGCCACGACTACCATTCGCGTCAGTTGACTTTTTACCTTAACCTGCTTCCCATTCATTTGAATACCTGCCGGCACTTGCCTGTTTTGAAATACAGACGGGAAATAACCTTCCTGTGCAATGGCTGTGGGTAAAAAAGAATGATTAAACGCTTTTCGATCGGGTTGCTGGTTCACCTCCATCATATTAATGAAAACGGGTGTTTGATTTACCTTGGTCAATTGAGAAGTCCGCAATAATACCTCACGGCTAACTTCCAAATCCCTACCTACCGTATCAATGGTACTCGTAAAATCACCGCGTACCAAATTCACATTACGGGTAATGGCATGAACAGGTGATGTAGCCATTAAGGGACTGTACAACCAGGGAAAAGGTACCAATTTAGGCTGACCTTTAGGCGACACATTCATCATGATACGTCCAGCCTGAATATCCTCTACAATAACCGGATTGATACGCACCCCATATTTGAACAATTGATCCTGCAGGTTCACATCAGCATAAAGTCCCATGGTTTGAGGGGCTCGTCGCAGACTGTCCAATGTGACATTCACTGCATCTACAAAAAACAAAAGGCGACCGCCATTCATGAGATATTGGTCCAAAATAAATTTATCTTTCTCCGAGAAGGACCGACTAGGTTTGGCTACAATTACCAGTTTATAGGGGTCTAAAATGGATGGATTATTTCCTATACGACCGCGATCCACCTGGTAATAAGCAGAGAGTGCATCGGTGGCTTCTATCACATCCAGCTCATCCAACTCACCATGCCCTTCTAAAAAGGCAATTCGTGGTTTTTCTTCAGTAATTAACCGCTTGAAGGCATCTGCAAATTTAAACTCCAGACTTTCTATGGAAATATTCAGATTTTCAGCCCCTCCTCTGCCAGGCAGGTTTTCGAGCAAGTTCACACCCACCACCCGTTCGTTATAATAAACAAGCGCATATGGAAATACATAGGACCTGATTTTCCGTCCATCCTCTGCCGTTTCATCCACCAATTGAGGCTCCAGGCCATATTCCTTCAACTCTTTCATTCGGTCTTTCTTCTCCTGAATGGTCCCTTCAGCCGGATCAATAAACTCAAAAAGTAATTTATCATTACCGTAAACCTCAAACTCCTCCATCATCTCTCGTGTCGCATTGGAAAGTTTACTAAATCCAACATTCAAGTCACCGTCCAGGTATACTTTTACATACACATCTTCTGGTAAGTTAGATAGGAAGTCTTTTGTAGTATCCGATAATGTATAGCGCCCTTCCGAAGTTAAATCAACCCGAATAAACCATTGTTGTGCCAACCAGTTAACAACCACAATTACCACTAACACAATGGCCAACTTAAAAAGACTATTAATTCTGTTTTCTTGGTTCCTCATCGATAAAAAATTGGATGTTACCACTTACGGCTATTCAAAACCGTTTTGGTGAGAAATAGAAAGAAATATACCACACCGGCAAAATAGATGATGTCGCGCGAATCAACCACTCCCCTGCTGATAGAACGGTAATGACTATCAATGCCAATGGTTGTAATCGTATCACTCAGCGATCTTAATCCGGGCATGGCTGCTATGGAATCCATGCCACTATATAACAAAAAGCAAAGTACTACCGCTATCACAAAGGCTACAATCTGATTATCGGATAAAGCCGATGCAAAGACGCCAATGGCCACATAAATAGCCGCCAGGAAGAATAATCCCAGATAGGATCCCCAGGTACCTCCCACATCCATATTACCGACCGGATTGCCCAAATAATAAACTGAAAAGAAATAAATAAATGTAGGCAACAAACTGATTATAACCACAATCAAACCAGCTAAATACTTCGCCCAAACTATTTTCATCTCCGATACCGGACGCGTCAATAAGAGCTCCAGTGTACCTGCTTTCTTCTCATCGGCAAAGAGACGCATAGTCACTGCCGGCACCAGAAACAAATACACCCAGGGTGCCAAATAAAACAAGGACTCCAATGTGGAATATCCGCCAAAGAGAATATTCATCTCTCCGGGAATTACCCATAAAAACAGGCCAGTGGTCAATAAGAAAACGGAGACCACCAACGCCCCGGTGATAGAGCTAAAAAAGGCAGCTACTTCTTTTCGTAATAAAGAAATCATGAATTATTTCTTTTTATTTGATTGTTTCAAGGCTTTGAGCATCAAGTCTGCCGTTTTATAACTCGAGCCAGGACCGCCCATACGTCGATGTAATTCCTCATAATCCCCCATCATCTCGCGTCGGCGAGGTGATTCGGTCAATAAATCACCTAATTCGGTCTCCAGTTTCTCCAGCGAGAAGTCTGCTTGAAACAACTCAATGACGGCTTCTTTTTCCAGAATTAAATTGACCAAAGAGATATAAGGTACCTTAATCAGAATTTTCTTGGCAATAAAATCAGAAACAACACCACCCCACATTTTGTAACAAACAACCTGAGGGCAATTCAACAATGCTGTTTCGAGCGTTGCCGTTCCCGAAGTCACAAGTGCTACTCTGGCTTGTTGCAGCAATTCATAGGTCTGATCAAAGACAACTGCCACATCTGTCCCTTCAATAAATGGCTTATACTCCTCGTAAGAAAAAGAAGGTGCCCCGGCAATCACAAATTGATAATCCGGATACTTCTCCACCATCTTCAACATATCCGGCAACACATATTTTATCTCCGACTTACGACTACCGGCCAGCAAAGCTACTTTAGGCCGTTGATCCAATTGATGATTCCGACCTAGAAATGTATCAAAAACTTCATCTTTATTCTTGCGATTATGAATAGCATCCAGTACAGGATTACCACTGTACTCCACCTCTATGCCATAGGATTGAAAAAACTTTGTCTCGAAAGGCAAAATGGTAAACATACGGTCTACATAAGCTTTTAATTGATGTACACGTTTACGGTTCCAGGCCCATACTTTGGGTGCAATATAATAGTAAACATTTAAATCATGTGCCCGGGCAAACTTGGCCATCCTCAGATTAAAACCAGCATAATCAACCAAGATTAACACATCTGGTTGAAAAGCCAATATGTCTTTCTGACAGAGTTTAAAATTTTTGCGAATGGTATTGATATTCATCAATACATCCCATCCGCCCATGAAGGCTGTATCTTTATAATGCTTCACCAGAGTTCCTCCCTGGGCCTGCATCAGTTCTCCTCCCCAATATCTGAACTCCGCTTCAGGATCTAACTCTTTCAGAGCTTTCATCAGGTTAGAAGTATGTAAATCGCCGGATGCTTCACCGGCTATCAGGTAATATCGCATATTATCAAATCATAAATTTAAATACTAAAACAACCACAGCATATACCAAGGTGGCAGTTACAATGCCTCTGGCCGCTAATAAACGATCCAGATTAATGGCCACAAAAAAAACAATCAAATTAGGAAGTACACTAATACTTAACAATTTTCCAATACTTCCCCGTTCAATTAATCGATCCAAAAATGTTATAAACTCCAATTGCCCTTTATAAAGAGTCAAATATAAAATGACAGCCATAATCATTGGTAAAATGAGTCCAATAATAATTCCAATATACAGTTTATTGCACTTGCAGTTCATGGTTTAATCCTTTTAATTGGTCAATTACCGGATGCGATGTTGCATCCAACAAGCAAGGCACGACAGAGACATAGCCTTCACTCAAAACATATTCATCCGTATCAATGGCCTCCGGTTCCAGGTTTTTAAAATGACCAGTTAACCAATAGTATTTTCGATGACGCGGGTCCTCACGTTCCACAAACTCCTCCACCCATCTTCCATGAGCCTGACGCACGACTTTCATTCCTTTCACATTCATCCCATCCGGGACATTCACATTCAGATAAGTATGATCAGGTAAGCCATTATCAATAACATGCTTCACAACTCTTTCAGCAAACATCACTGCATGCGTAAAATCAGCTTCATAACTGTAATTCAGTAAAGATAAACCAATGGAGGGAATGCCTCCCAATGCCCCTTCACGTGCAGCCCCCATTGTTCCGGAATAGTGAATACTAATACTGGAGTTACTTCCGTGGTTAATACCTGAAACAATCAGATCAGGTCGTCGATCCAGCAATTTATTCAAGGCCAGCTTCACACAATCAACAGGTGTCCCGTTTACTTTATAAGCTTTGAGCCCTTCGCTTTCCTTCACCAATTTAGCATATAATGGTACTTTAACAGTGATTGCATGTGACATACCAGAATAAGATTGATTGGGTGCTACCACTACTACATCACCAAAACTCTTTAACATCCTCACTACAGCAACTATACCTCCGGCTTTAATACCATCATCATTGGTCACCAGGATTAACGGCCTATGCTTTATGTTTTCCATCCTATTACTATCTTTAAGAAATCAAAGATATGTATTGTGAGGTAAAGCGGCAAAAATGCCACTTTTATTTATTAACCGAAACCCAACACCAAAATTATGAAACCGAATCACAGATCCTCTCAGGGAAATTGCTTTTAAACAAATAACCACCTCCCCACTCATCCTTCGCGGTACTCCTCCTTGAAAAAAGGCGGAGAATAATCACTATTCAGACACCTGCCCGGCTTCACTAAAAAGTAAGCGTGAATTATTAGCATTCAGCCCCTAAAATCATTACTTTTGTTGGCTGTTGAAAAAGGACCCCGGCCCGTCGGGTCTAACCGATTGATAATAAACCAATCGGCTGCATTACATGTTTAACATTTAATGAATTTAGACGAATGAATATTTCTTACAACTGGCTGAAAAACTACATTGATATTGACCTTGCTCCGGAAAAAGTATCCGAGATATTAACTGACATCGGACTGGAAGTAGGTGGAATAGAAGAAACTCAGTCGGTAAAAGGCGGGCTGGAAGGCCTCATTATCGGAGAAGTACTGACTTGTGAAAAACACCCAGGTGCCGATAAGTTAAGTAAAACAACTGTAAATATTGGACAAGCCGAACCGCTACCCATTGTATGTGGAGCTCCCAATGTAGCTGCCGGTCAAAAAGTAGTCGTAGCAACTGTTGGTACCGTATTATATAGTGGTGATGATAACTTCACTATTAAAAAATCAAAAATACGTGGTGAAGTATCTTTGGGGATGATTTGTGCTGAAGATGAAATTGGCATGGGAGCCAGCCACGATGGCATTTTGGTTTTGCCAGCTGGTGTAGCAGTGGGGACACTGGCAAAGGACTATTTTGAAGTAGAAACAGACACCTGTATTGAAATAGACCTCACTCCCAACCGGGTAGATGGGGCTTCACACTTTGGTGTAGCGCGCGATTTGGCTGCATTTCTGAAACAACAAAATCCGGATGTTCAGGTAAAAATACCATCTGTTGATGCATTCACGCCAGACAACACCAACTACCCTGTTGATGTAAGGGTTGAGAATACCGAAGCTTGCCCGCGCTATTGCGGTGTGACCATCAGCGACATTACCGTAAAAGAGTCACCCAAATGGTTGCAGACAAAACTGAAATCCATTGGTTTAAGTCCTGTCAATAATGTGGTGGATGTCACCAACTATGTGTTACATGAATTAGGTCAACCGCTTCATGCTTTTGATGGTGCGAAAATAAAAGGTGATAAAGTCATTGTAAAAACGCTGGCAGACGGCACTTTATTCACAACCCTTGACGAAACAGAACGTGAGCTGTCTGAGCAGGATTTGATGATTTGCAATGCTGAGGAAGGTATGTGTATCGCCGGAGTTTTTGGAGGAATAGAAAGTGGTGTGAGTAATGCCACTTCAAAAATATTCCTGGAAAGCGCTTATTTTCATCCGGTATGGGTGCGAAAAACGGCCAAGCGCCACACCTTGAGTACCGACGCCAGCTTCCGTTTCGAGCGTGGTATTGATCCGAACATGACCGTTCATGCGCTAAAACGTGCTGCTCTTTTAATTAAAGAAGTAGCCGGCGGAACCATTTCCAGTGAAGTGATCGACATCTACCCTCAGCCAATTGAGAATTTTAAAGTCGCTTTAAAATACAGCAATGTTCATCGGCTAATTGGGAAAGAACTTCCTAAAGAAACCATCAAAAATATTTTGACTGGATTGGAGATGGAAATCAAATCTGAAACAGATGATGTTTTAGAACTCTCCATTCCTCCATATCGGGTTGATGTAACACGCGAGGCAGATGTCATTGAAGACATTTTGAGAATATATGGTTACAATAATATTGAAATGCCGGATTCGGTGAACAGCACCATTTCCTATTCGCCAAAACCAGACAACCACAAGCTGACCAACCTCATAGCCACTCAGCTTACATCGACCGGATTCAGTGAAATCATGTGCAACTCACTGACAAAGGCCAGCTATTACGAAGCTTTAAAAACCTATCCCGCTGATCAATTGGTTGAATTAGCCAATCCTTTGAGCAACGACTTAGGTGTGATGCGCCAAACATTACTGTTTGGTGGTTTGGAATCAATTCAGCATAACCGGAACCGACGCAATGCAGATCTGAAATTATTCGAAACCGGAAACTGTTATTATTATACGCCAGGTGCTTCAAAAAATGTTGTTGAAAGCTATAACGAAGATCAACATCTTGGTATTTTCATGACCGGCAACAAAGCTGCTGCAAACTGGAATACGCCGGAACAAAGCGTTTCTTTCTTTGATTTGAAAAACCAGATTGAGAATGTATTGGCTCAACTGGGACTTTCATTTAATGATTTCGATGAAGAAGAAACGACTTCGGACTTATTTGCAGAAGGTCTCTCTTTAAAAATTGGGGACAAAACTGTTATCAACTATGGATTAGTGGATGCCAAATTATTAAAAGCATTTGACATTGACCAACCAGTTTGTTTTGCCGAAATTAAATGGGAACCAATCCTTCAAAAAAGCAGCAAAAAAACCATCTCCTACAGTGAAATTTCCAAGTTCCCGGAAGTAAAAAGAGACCTGGCACTTCTTTTAAATACAGAAGTAACGTTTTCTCAGGTGAAAGCCGTCGCTCAAAAAACAGAAAAGAAACTATTAAAAAGCGTCTCGTTGTTTGATGTTTTTGAAGATAAAAAATTGGGTGCCGGCAAAAAGTCCTATGCCGTAAGCTTTATCCTACAGGATGAAACCAAAACACTTAACGACAAGCAAATCGATAAAATCATGAAGAAATTTATGATGAACTTCGAAAGAGAACTAGGCGCACAAATTAGAAAGTAAAGCACAATTACTGATAAACAAAAAGAGCGAATTCATCTGAATTCGCTCTTTCTATTTATAGCATTATTATTCAATCCTCTTCAACTCCCAACGATACGATTCATTTGTAAAAGCATTGGACCACTGAACTAACAACCTCTCCCCAGCCGTACAGTCCAAAACAACTTTTGATTGCATGGACTTTCCCACAGAATCTGAAGATGCAATAGAAACGCCGGCATCTGCTCCGTATACAAATAAACATGTATTTTCATTCGTTAATCCCATACTAGATATTGAATACCTGCCTGCCTCTCCTGCCTCAAAAACATACCAACAATCATCTTTATGCGAATGATTTGCGACGTAACAACCAGCTTCTATTTCAATCGGATTTTTAGAACTAATTCCTTTAACCGGCTTTTCAACCAGGCTCCAATTAATCGTTTCATTCTTCTCTAAACCATCCCAGTAAAAATAGTAGACCTCACCTTTTTCACAAGGAAAGTTTACATTCACACGATCGGAATCCTTTAACACAGAACTCTGAACCAAAACTTGTTTTGCCTCTCCCTTAAACACTAAAACACTACAATTTTCACTGGATGCTTCTGCACTCCCCAATAGGATCATTCCACACTCTGAGGCAGAATATTTAAACATTCTATGATTACTGTCTACCAGTAAAGATTCGCCAGCAGTTACAGCTACCGCTCTATCTGATGTATTTTTTTCATAATGATTGCTCGCACTAACAATATCATGAGACATGTAACACATCAAAAGACAAAGTGCCCCCAGCATCTTTTCCTTAAATAACACACTCTTCATAACACTATAATATTTCTGATTCCCATCACAATATTACAATATTTTCGATTCATGTGATATTTTTTTTACGAAGTGACAAATAATTATGCCAATCCTAATCATTCGTTAAACAAAACGACAATCACTGACCAATATTTTCAACTCCCCTACCACATAACAATCACTTCCTCTTGAATTGATTTGTGAAATGAACGATCTTTCTTTAATTATTTTTATACCAAAAATTAAGACTATCATGGAAAAGATCGAATTATACAACGGTGATATTACTAAATTAAAGGTAGATGCCATAGTTAATGCAGCCAATACCTCTCTTTTAGGTGGCGGAGGTGTTGATGGGGCCATTCATCGCGCTGCAGGGCCTGAGTTATTAATTGAATGCCGACGTTTAAACGGATGCCTTAGCGGTCAGGCAAAAATGACCAATGGATACCTATTACCAGCCAGTCATGTGATTCACACAGTCGGTCCCATATGGAGAGGCGGACACCAACACGAACCTGAATTATTGACATCCTGTTATCTGGAGTGCTTAAAAATTGCTGACAAAAACCAATTTAAATCAATTGCATTTCCAAACATTAGTACAGGCGTGTATGGATATCCAAAAAAAGAAGCCGCTCAAATAGCTTTAACAACTGCAAATTCATTCTTAACCAAACACACTTATCCCCATATCGTACTATTTGCAATATTTGATGAAGAGAACTTGAACATCTACCAAAAACTGATGTCATTAAACGATTAAAGGAGGACACCCCTGGCGTCACTCCTTTAATAACCTAACCCTAACCTAAATCTATGAAAAAATATTCCTTACTCTATAAACAACTTTCCTCACTAAAAAGTTTCATACCCCTATAAAAAAAGAGAGGAACGATCGACTTTTCGAACGTTCCTTCTTCAACCTAACCTTAACCCTAACTTATGAAGAAAGCTTCATAACTCCTTATACTGAATTGAATCTTAAAAGTTTTGATCTAAATAAAAAAATAGCTCATTTTAAACTTTTTTAACCCAATCGTGATATCATAAACAACTTTTATACTAAAACATCCCAACCTATAAGATTGTTCACATTTTTTAACAATGAGTGCAAATATGAGTTTTTTTTCTTAAAAGGGAAAGCAGTTTTCGATTTCTTCAGCTTTTATTACTCTGAAATGAAGATACAAAAAAGGGTGACATACAGCCACCCTAAAGAATTCTATTATTGAGACATCTATTTAATGCCCAATTTCTTTTTCAAATCTTTGGTCAATGCATCCTTATGGATCATGATTGACATGGTTTTATACTTAAAGAAAGACTCCGAAGCATAAAAATATCCATCATACTTATTGTTTGTATTCCAGCTATTTTTCACTTTAAAATACTTTGTTCCATTTTGATCTTTCGACATACCAGTGATGTGCATCCCATGATCATCCGTTGTTTGATAATTATCAAACGCTTCCTGACGCATTTCCTGAGTAATTTCTTTTTCTTCCACCGGCTTATCAAAACTATAAAGGGCTTTATTCCGCTCCGTAAGAGACATCGTCTCCCAACGCGAACGCTCTGAACCAGACATCTCTTTAGTGTTCGTTTCAGGCACAACAGCCACTCCATTTGTATGCGAAAATCCTTTTTCACTAACATCAGACGCCCAACCAACAGTATATCCTTTTTCCAAAGAGTTCTCCATGATAGCCATCAAGTCATCCAATGTTACATTGTAAACTTCTCCCCACAACCAATTATCAGGTACCTCAATGACAAAGGGAGAATAGAAAGGGTGATGGGTATAGGAAGACACCTGAATGTAATCATCTGCGTTTAATCCAGTCACTTCCTTCGCATAAGACTGAGCCGTATATGATTTACCATCTACTTCAAACGTTTCCGGCAATTCACCTAAATAGGCATTGAGAATACCATTATAACCATCTTTCCAGGCTGTAGAAAGTTTTTTGTTTTTGTTTTTGATGACACCATCCACATATTGTTTCAATACTTCATCCATTTCACCATGCACATGACTCTCTTCGCCATAACACAAACCATTACAAGCCTGTTCAGGAACGATTCCATAATTCTTCAATACGTAAATCACATCTTGAAATGCACCACCGCCACCAAAATTCAGGTGTCCGTGCAAACGCACATATTTATCGGCTTTATCGGCATAACAATGACGCACAATAAACATCTCTGATAAATCAACAGGCTCTTTACCCAAGCGAATCATTTCGGACTCGAGGAAAGATAATCCTGAGAAACTCCAGCAAGTACCCGAACGATGCTGATCTTTAACCGAAGTTGCTTCCAGATCATAAATGGTTTCAAATTCATACCCCTCAGCAGGAGCTTGTGCGATAACGGCCATCGCCATCATCCACACTAAAAATGCTGTAAATATTTTCATTTTCTATAAAAGATTAAATAATGTGTTTTTTACAAATAAACGAAACAAGGCAATAATCCTACATGAAGAAAATCATGTAGGACCATTCCCTCCTAATTGATTCTTAATCCTGAGATATGGCATTAATAATTTCACGCCCTTTATTCACCATTCCGGCAGCTGTTTCGCCAGAAATCCGGTCCATTTTAAAACCACCTAACTTCTCATTTAAAATGGCCAACTTTGTTTTTGCCACTTTTGATGTATCACTTTCCAGATCACACTTCAAAATCTGAATCTTCTCAAAATCCTGAATACCCTCTATTAAGCGCTCAAATCGAACAGAGCTCATCGCACCTGGATAAACGAAGTAAGTATCCCCGGCTGGCCAGGCCCTAAACCGCGAATCTACCAAGGGGTTTTCCACCCAACTATTATAAGCCCAACGTAAATAGCCATCTAAATCCATGGCAGCAGCATACCATCCTAACCACGCCGACTCAGCTGGAGGTGAAAACGTAAAGGTATTGGGGTAGTTTTCAGAACAACAAGTATAATAGGTAGTAATTTTCCCTTCCTGCTTCCGCTTTCTTTTCATCTCAGCAGTATAATTAAATTCTGACGCCACGCACAAATCATGAATATCATCCATAATTTCAGGAATCCAATGATTAGCTGCCAAAGACACTTTAAAATCAGGCTCCACCGATTTGATGAGTTTAATCACTTCAACCATGGCTTTTTCAGGGCGTTCATCCATCGCTATAGTCGTTTGCCCAAACCACCCCTTTCCTTTCAGATGGCTGGCAAAGTCAACTAAAAATGGCTTCCACAAATTCACATACTCTGAAGTACCAGGTTCAGCATTGACTTTAACTACTTCACCCGTCTTTTCATCGTAATACCGGAAATTATTTCCCCAAGGCACCATCGTATAGCAATTAATCTGCTCCCCAATTCCACATTCTCCGGCAAATTCCACCCAGCGATCAAACACTGAATAGTCATACTCCCAGGCACCATTGGATTGTTTCGTCCATTTAATCATGGATAAAAACGGATCGAAGGTCTGACTATTCCAGGGATGGTGTATAATAGAAGTAGTAATGCATTTTTGACCGGCCTCCGCCAACAACTCAAAATAAGGCTTCATCACCTTGAAATGCGCATCACTCCAGGGCTCCACTTTATACCAGCGAGCAATAGCAAAAGGGTTTTGCCAAAGATCAAGATGAAAACGCCATTGGTCCGATGAAGGTAACACCCGATCCTGTACATTGACCGAGAACCTCAATTCCTGGGGTGGATTTTTCTTTGAATAAATCTTTAATGATCCCCCATATTGACCTGCCGGGGCATTTTGAGGTATTTTAATACTTAACCATACCGGACGTACCGACCGTTTGGGCATATCCATACATATAGCCGGATCCAATGCATCGGCCACCAAACTGGAATCAAAATCAACTGCCTGCCGATAACCACACCCACCTGCAAATTCATCAGTCAGCACATACCGCACAAATCGGGTTTGGATATTTTCAGCAGGAATAGTGTATCCATCTTTCGTTTTTACTTCACTCATTACACACTCAACCTGACGAACAGAATCCACTGACCACAACACAGCCTGTGCAGATATTTTTTCACCCCGCCAGGCCGTAAAATTTAATTCTTTCGTCACCGCCTGCATGGGCACTTCATGCTTTGCATACCGCAGGTCCGTTGAACCAAACGAAGCATGCAGCCCCCTACCGGTAATATCCCAGTCTTCATTTTTTATGGGTTTGGGATCATCTGCTTCCTGGTAAGTTGAACAGCTCAAATCAGGTCGTTGATTAAAACAGGCTGTTAATGGCAATAAAACCAGTATGAATAACTTAGTAAAACGCTTCATCGAATTTATTATTTTTTCTAGTGAATTGAAACAAAGATAGGCAATCTACAACAAGCCCATATACGCTTATTTTTCCAACAATCGTTGAATGACCTTATGCCGCTGCACCTTACCAGTTGATGTTCTGGGGAATGATGAGATAAAGTATACATTTTTGGGGCGTTCAAATTTATCCAGCAAACCTAAAAAATGAACATCTGTTAAATCAATTTCATCATCACTTTCTATCACCAACACTACTTTTTGTCCCCAATAAGGATCAGGTAGTCCTACAATAACGAAAGGAAACACCAGGTGTCCCGATAATTTTTGCTCTATCATCTCCGGAAAAACTTTCACTCCACCTGTATTGAGAACGTTATCCCATCGGCCCAACAAAACAAATTGATTCAAACCCTGTAATTGAACCAAATCATTTGTCACCAGCTTTTCATCACACAACTCAGGAGCTGCAATAACCAAACAACCCCGATCATCCTGATCAATTTGAATACCTTGTAAACACTGAAATGGCTTATCACCTTCGCCAGCCTCAATTTTACGCAGGGCAATATGGGATACAGTTTCAGTCATTCCATAGCTTTCCCATGCTTCTACATCAACACGCGTTAATTGCTCTTTCAATGATTGACTGACTGCACCACCGCCAATAATCAACTTTTTTATACCATTTAGTTTTGAGGGATCCGCCTCAACTATGGCATGCACCTGCGAAGGTACCATTGCGGCAAATTCAACCCCTTCTTCCAATTCCTGCACCGGATTTGAAACCACAGCTACCGGTATCAAATCCAATCCACCTACCAAAGCGCGTACCACCATCATTTTACCGGCAATGTATTGAGTTGACAAGCAAAGTAGTGCCCTATCATTTTTTTGAAGCTTCAAAAAAGCTACCGTTTTCAAGGCAGATGCCACCATCGCCTTTTTTTGCACTTTTATTCGCTTTGGCACACCTGTACTTCCGGAAGTTTGAATGAACAAGTACTCTTCGTCAGACATCCACTCCCCTAAAAACCCAGCCAATGCTGACGACCACTCCTCTCCTTTTGAAGCCAGCTGCTTACAAAGCTGTTCCAATTGCTCAAGGCCTTCATAGCTTTTTCCGTTGACCCGGAGACATTGATAATTTTTATAATTCAAACAGTCAGTCATCATCATCTATCTCTAAATATCAGCCCATTCAACAGCCGGATTATATTTTAACCGCTCACCTTCCAGCCAAAGCGGTGAGTCTATATTATTAGTGAATACCTGCCCCGTACCCAATCCCTGGGGGAGCGGATTATTTTTCAGGAAGGTCCACTGGGCAATTGCATTCAAGCCTACATTTCCTTCCAATGCCGAGGTGATCCACCACCCCACATTATTTCGGCCGGCCAACTCAATCCACTCATCCGATGACTGAAAACCTCCCGTTAAACTTGGTTTTATGATAATGTATTGCGGCTGAATCAGCTTCAGCATTTTTTCCTTTTCTGCTCTATCAACAATGCCAATTAATTCTTCATCCAATGCGATGGGTAAAGGCGTGCGTTCACAAAGCGTTGCCATCGCTTCCCATTGGCCTGCCATAATGGGCTGTTCAATGGAATGAATCTGATACTTCGCCAATCGCTCTAACTTTTCCAGACAACTAGCCGGTTGAAAGGCTCCATTGGCATCCACACGCAACGCCAACTCATCGGACGAGAAGCGCTTGCGAATACCCGACAAAATTTGCAGCTCCTGATCAAAATCAATGGCGCCAATTTTCATTTTTAAGCAGGAGAACCCATTGGCTAGTTTCGTCTCAATCTGTTTTAACATAAATTCCGGCTCTCCCATCCAGATCAATCCATTGATGGCAATCGAATCAGCACCTTTCGTAAACGCAGAGGGAAAGACTATTTTTTTTCCACCATTGTGCAAATCAAGAAGTGCACATTCCAAGGCAAACCGAATGGCCGGCCAATCAGCCAGAAGACCAGAGGCATTACCTGCATAGTTTTCAATATCACGACACACCTCTTTCAATTTAGTCTCGATATCCGGACGATCATCGGGACTCAAACCGGGTAGAACCGAACATTCACCAATCCCACAACAGGCCGGATCATTTTCATCCCACACCCTGATGTACCAACTCGATTTAACATGTAGCACACCACGTGATGTACCCCCGGGTTGTTTAAACTGAAAAATATGTTTTTTAAAATCTGCTTTTAGCATTTTGTGAGTATTAAGCAATTAATAGACCCGTTCCAAAAAGCAAAACAATCAACAGGGTTGATAGGGCCAATCTTTTCAACTCAGGATCTAAATCCTGAAGCTCCTTAACCATCACCACACGCCGGGCATGTGCAACGATTAATAGTGCTGCCATGAGAAACAACAGATGCAACCAGGCGAATGACTGAAATAATACAAACACCAACAGACAGATAAAAGATGAAGTTAAGAGACCCAAATGATAGCGTCTGGCAAACGGAACACCCAGCTTCACCACCAGGGTGTTTTTCCCGGCTATACGGTCACTTTCAAAATCACGCATGTTATTTAGATTCAAAACGCCGGCACTCAAGAATCCCACAGCTGAAGCAGGCAGTAACACCCATAAATTCCATTGTCCCGAATGCAAAAACCAGGTACCAACCACACCGGCTAAGCCAAAAAACACAAAGACATACACATCGCCCAAGCCTCTATAGCCATATGGATTTTTGCCCATGGTATACTTCATCGCGGCTACTATCGCGCCAATCCCCATAAGAAGAAACACGAGCGCTTTCCAGGTCATGACATCACCCAAAGAAATCGCAATCAACCCAATACCGGTAATAAAAGATAATACAGCAAAAACGATGATCATACGTTTCATCTCCACAGTTGAGATAGCACCACTTTGCACCATCCGCCGGGGCCCTTTACGACCTTCATGATCAGCGCCGTTTTGTGTATCACCATAATCATTGGCCAAATTGGACAGAATCTGTAAAAATAAAGTGGTCATACCTGCCAACAACGCGACTTCCCACCTAAACTGATGATAATAAGCCGCCACAAAACTCCCCATTATAATGGATGAAAGGGCCAGTGGTAATGTTCGTAGTCGGAAGGCAGCGATCCACGCTGTGAATTTTAACATAACTCTATTGGTTTCCCGCAAAAATAACAATTGTCTAAAGTTTCCTGCCTTTGGATAACAATAAAAATCAAATCACCTTAAAATTAATAATTCCAATAGCCACCTATTGTTGCAAACACTAAAATTACAGTATTTATTTTTAGCTATTATTTTCCATGATTATTCCTTTTCATATAAGTGCTCTCCCGGTAAACCGGGATCTCCCCAAATGGGAAGACTGCACCGGTCAGATAAATGGACGCACTCCTGACAAGTTCCGGAAGGTGTATAAACACACTCTAACAACCAACAAACTAATCGCTATCACACCAGGGAAAGGGTAATCCTGAAAGGATTGAATTTGAATAACCACGGGTGAAACCCGTGGAACAAACGATCCAGACACTACAACCCAGGATGGGTTGAATCAACCAACCTTTAACGATGATAGTGCTATCAAAATTTATCAAAGTATTACTTCCGCTTCTTTCATTATCATTTCACGTTTGTATTTTCACACTTAACCCCCATCACCCCATAGACATCCTTATACAAACGTGCCCTTACTTCCCTGAACGATTTATAATCCAAAGCAGTTGGATAACTCATCAACAACAAAGGCACCTCCTCGCCTTCAGTATGATAAGAAGGCTGCATATATGTGAAGGGATTCATTTTAAAACCCAGCCGTTCATAAAAGCCAATGCGCCGTTGGGCCAACTCAGAATCAGGACGCTCCACTTCTAATACAATCTGTTTTCCCGTATATTGCGCCAAACAATGCTCCTTAAATAGTTGGGCACCCAGCCCCTTATTCCGAAACAGTGAAGCTATTGCAAAATGCTCAACAAATAAGAAGCGGGGAAACAACCAATAACTGATGAAACCCAATATTTCTTCACTTACATTTCGTAAAACCTGAAACCTATAATCAGGGTGATTCATCACTTTTTGCTGATCATCACGGGAACGTCTCTCCTCATAAGGAAAACTCTCTATCATTAATTGCCAAACAGCTTCTTCCATAAAATAAAATGTAAAAATGGCATACTGGAAAACAATCCTTGTGCCATCTCCTCTCAAAATTTATTAAATAGTGTGAAGATTACACAATGGAAAAACACCCCATCCAGCTGCAAATTATTGTTTATCCCTCAAATTAACCGCAAAGACACTGAGCCGCAGAGTTTACTTTTTTCTCTGCGGCTTAAAGACTCTGCGCTGCAGTATTCTTTTTATATATAGTTGTGCAACTCATTAACAAACCGCCATCCTGCGCACCCGTCGAAAAAACAAGACAATAAAAATTGAAGACAAACCAGCTACCAGAAGCGTGATCCATACACTCAAAAAAGAAAGGCCATACACCACACCAATCACGACTCCCATCATAAGGAAAGCCCCCATTATCCGGATGCCCTTGCCACTTTTATTTTGCATTTCGCGAGGTAACGAAAATGGCAAATGGACACCGCCCATCCAAGTGCCCCATAAAAACGAGACCAGTGCCAACAGCTGCCCACACAGCAACAAAGGCACAATGGAAACGCCCCAAACAGCAGCAGCCAGCAGCAGCAACAGCATACTAACCGGGACATAAAAGATTAGGAGCAGAGCTTTGACACTACCGGTCAACACATGCCAGGTTTGCTGCCCGGGCAAAGCCTTATAGATCCAGGCTGCCTCCGGCACATCGGTATAGGAGAGTTGTGTAACGGGAGTCAAGGCAAAGATACCACAAAAGATAAACGTCAAATAACGGGGCGACTCACTTAATTTCTGAACGAAAGCATCCCCATCCTGAAAATCCGGCTTCAACATCATAAATAACATCACCAAAATAATTCCAAAGCCCGGATAAGCGGCTTGCTTAAATTTCCGGTCACGTTTTGCAGTGGTCAGCGCCATTGACCAGCCGGAACGTTCCACATTGGAAACACAAAACCAGTTTTTCAGCTGTACAAAAAATCCCGCCGGAGGCTCACTCTTCCGCTTCATGTCTACCGGCGCATCTGCTGCATTGTCAGCTGCAATAATCCGGTCGAAGCCCCGGGCAAAATAGCGAATCATCACCCAGGATCCCAATAACGTGAAACCCAATGTGACCACAAGAAACACCACATCACCCGCCTGCGAAAAAGCGGTGAAAAAGCGCGTAAAACCAGCTAACCAAACGGTAGGCAACAAGTGAATCCACCATTGTGAACCCAGTGTCAGATTCTGGACTCCTTCTGCATCCATGGCATGGGGCATGATTTGAAAACCGCCAAAAATGACCACCGCCATCACTATTTGAAAATAGTTCACAATATCCTTGAAACGCTCGCCGGAAACCAATTTGGATAAGCCCAGATACAAAAACGTGGCCAGCAAAAGCGTGATCCAGCTGGCACACACAATAGCAGGCAGCAGCGCTAACACCGTCATGGGTCCGAACTTAATGACTGTGAGAATGAGTGTCCCCACCGAAAGCGCCACGGCAATCAGGCCCAGATAAATCTGGATATGCACCAGTCGTACCAACAACAAGGTGCGGTCAGACACCGGACGCGGCAAAAGGATCTGATTCTCCCGTTCATCAAAGAGCACACTGGTAAATTCAGAAATCAGGGTCGTACCGGTCATCACCATCAGAACCGAGAAAAAAACCGCATATAAAAACAAAAAATCATTGAACTGATAAAAGGCAGAAACTAAGAATAATCCCAGGAAAACAAACATGCCCAACTGCCAGCCAAACTTATGATTCTTCTGGCCTGAAGCCTGCATCAGGCCCGGTGTCCGTCGAAAATCCATTTTTAACTTCGCGCGTAGCAGGGCTTCAAACTGATTGTAATCAGCACCGATCCATTGCACCGGTCCTTTTAAAAGCCGCAAAAGTAAGATCAATAACTTTCCCATGACTAATTCTGATTAAAAGCATCCAACAGGGCTTCGGTATTCACACTTTCTTTGGAGCCACCCGTCAGATCGGCAAACAAACGCTCCAGGGTATCGGCCTTTTCCGTTTTAAGTTCCGCGAAAGTGCCATCAGTAATGACCTGCCCATCATTTATCAAAATGATACGATCGGATATCTTCTCTACCACATCCATTAAATGCGAGCAATAGAAAATTGTTTTTCCCTGAGCTGCCAGCCTGGTCAACATTTCTTTGACCATTATCACCGCATTGGCATCCAAACCCGACAGCGGTTCATCCAAAAACAATATATCCGGGTTGTTAAGCAGTCCGGCCACAATCAATATCTTTTGCCGCATTCCCTTGGAAAAGGTATCCATGCGCTGATCAGCATGGGTGGTCATCTCAAAAAAAGAGACTAAATGCTGAATCCGGGTGTTTAGCTGTTGCTCTTCAATGCCATATAGCGCCCCAATCAACTTCAGATATTCCCGCGGCGTCAACACATCATACATGGCCCCGTTTTCAGGCACATAGCCAATGCGTGCTTTAATGGCGTCACTTTCGTTCGTCAGGCACTTACCCAACACCTCTATCTCTCCCTCATACTCCTTGATGATGCCACACAGGATTTTTACGGTTGTACTTTTACCGGCACCATTGGGGCCTATGTAACCAATAATCTGCCCCTTGGGAATATCCAGATCAATCCCCTTCAGCACTTCATTCGTTTGATTTCCGCGTCCAAAGGACTTCTTCAACCCACGAATGGTGATGACATTACTTTCCATTTCAATTAGAGTTTAGTTATGTTATGTGAAATCAAATATAACAAAACAAGTAGCAATCCATATCAAACACAGGAAATTCGTCTGGTATTAAAAAAACATTGATGTCTGATAAAATCTGGTTTAATCAACAAGACCTCCCTTCCTCAAGGCAAGAGCACACCCCTGCCCTAACCTTAAGCATACCCCTGCTCAAGCCTTGGGCATACCCCTGCTCAAGGCTGGAGCAGGGGTATGTCAAAGGATATGAATTGCCCCATCCTGGCGAACGTAACACCGGGAAAGACATATACAAGCTTTGCAGCACTCAGATACAATGACATCTAAATATTTTTTTCAAAACAATTGTAATGGGCTTTAATAGTCGTTAAAGTGTGACCTTGGATTTTGCAACAGGATTGCCATAGATTAAAACACTACAGTTTTTTTTGAAGGAGATACCTCTATGGACTGAAGAGATAAACCTCCCCCACGAAAAAAAACGTTTCTTGCCCCAAATTCTCGATTCCTTCTATCTTTGCCAAAAATTTGACACAAAAATGCTCAACATACAACAAAACATATCACTAAAAACATTCAACACCTTTGGTATTGATGTGAAAGCCGCACAGCTAACCATCTGTTCTAACAAAGAGGACCTTGTGGATTATTTATCCGACATCAAAAAACTGCCTAAACCCCTACTCATCCTGGGTGGCGGCAGCAACATTCTTTTCACCAAAAATTTCGAGGGGACCATTATTTACCCGCGCATCAAAGGCATGGAAGTTATCAAAGAAGATGAAGCATCCATTTGGTTGAAAGTGGGGGCTGGTGAAGAGTGGGATGATCTGGTGGATTATTGTGTACGGAATGATTGGTATGGCCTGGAAAACTTGTCTTATATTCCCGGTAACGTCGGGGCCTCACCTGTTCAAAACATTGGCGCCTATGGTGTAGAGGCACAAGATTGCATTGAAATAGTTAATGGAGTGATGCTGGAAAATGCCGGGTCATTCACGTTCACCAAGGATCAATGCCAGTTTGGATATCGTCAGAGTATCTTCAAAAAAGAGCTGAAAGCAAAAACAGTTATTACATCGGTTATTTTTAAGCTCTCCAAACAACCTGCTTTTACTTTAAATTACGGCCATATAAAAGAAGCTATCGAAGCCACTGGCGATATCACGCTTAAAAATATTCGCAATACCATTATTGATATTCGCAAAAGCAAACTACCCGAACCGGAAGAGATGGGAAATGCCGGTTCCTTTTTTAAAAATCCGGTCATTGATCAGGAGGTTTTTAAGCATCTGCTAGAGGATCACCCCAATGCACCACACTATCCGGTAGATGCTGATCATGTCAAAGTACCGGCCGGATGGCTCATTGAAACAGCCGGCTGGAAAGGAAAAACACTGGGGCCTGCAGGCGTGCATCATCAACAGGCACTCGTCTTAGTCAATCACGGTGAAGCCAGTGGGTTGGACATATTAAAACTGGCCAATCGCATTATTGTAGATATTCGCGCGCAATTTGACATTACGCTGGAACCAGAGGTTAACGTCATTTAATGGAACCCATTTGAAGATTCAGCCAATTAAGCAATGATCCAATTTTCAAATTGATTAATTATCGCATCAAGTATTTTCACTATTTTAGTAGTTCAAACAATTTAATGATCCATGGCTTTAAAACAGCGCTATAAACGAAAACAATCAGGTGGTTTGTTAGTTCGCCTGATGATTGCCCTTCTATTATTAATCACCATTGGTGGTTTCTTTGGGCGAAAATATTACCGATGGGTTTTTGCCTCCAACATCATTATTAGCGAAACAGCAGATCCATTTCTGTATGTTCCCACACATTCGTCATTTAATGATGTCTTAGCCAGCCTAAAAAAGGGGAATTACCTGAAAGATGAAAAAGGCTTTATATGGGTGGCAAACATCAAACACTATCCGGCCAATATTAAACCGGGCCGGTATCGCCTGAAGCATGGGTTAAATAACAATGAGCTGGTCAACATACTGCGATCAGGCCGCCAGACAGCTGTGAAAGTAACCTTCAATAACATTCGCACACGGGAACAACTGGCCGGTATAATCAGTCAACGCATAGAGGCTGATTCGATGGCGCTACTATCTGCCTTAAACAATGACCAGCTCTTTAAAACCTTTCATTTAGATCAAGAAACAGCACTGACCTTATTCATTCCCAACACCTACGAATTCTGGTGGAATACCTCTGCCGAAAGTTTTATTAAACGAATGCATACGGAGCATACCCGCTTCTGGAATGCCGAACGGCTGAAGCAGGCTGAAACATGTAACCTGTCCCCGGTAGAAGTGAGCATTCTGGCAGCGATTGTGGATGAAGAAACCATTAAAGCAGATGAGAAACCCCAGGTTGCCGGCCTCTACTTGAATCGTCTGGACAAAGGGATACGTTTACAAGCTGATCCCACCATCAAATATGCCATCGGTGACTTTACAGTCAAGCGCATTCTAAATAAAGATTTGGAAACCGACTCGCCCTACAACACTTATATGTATGCCGGATTACCGCCAGGGCCGATTCGAATCCCCTCCGTATCAGGCATAGAAGCAGTGCTCAAACACACCGAACACAAGTATCTCTACATGTGTGCAAAAGATGATTTTTCGGGCTATCACAATTTTGCTAAAACATTATCACAGCACAATCGCAACGCCGCCAAATACCGTAAAGCTCTGCGCGAAAGAAAGATATTCCGATAAAATAGTCGGGTGTTGTCATCTAATTATCAAAGTATCTATTGTATATTTGAAACAACGAGATTAACCTTAACACCATGGACAACAAACTTCAAATCATCGAGAAAATCCGCGAATACCTCCACCAAGAACCCATTAAAAAGATAAACCTGCTGGAGATTGCTGATTCGATAGGCGAAAGCTTAAGCAGCATTACATCATGGGCGCCGCAACCAGAGGTGTTAGCCAAACATCTGCTCGACTCGGAACTGGCAGCATTAAGCACCATTCTTAGCAGCGAATCACAAGATAGCGAACCGGCTATTGACAGTCTAATACTTACCGGGCAAGAGTTTTACGAGAATTTCACGCGTATCAATCCAGCTTTCACCATCTGCCTGAAGGATATCTACCCTGATATCTATGCCCATTTTCTGACAAAAAAACTGCACCTGCTGAAAGATCACATACGGAAAAACATGGAAAAAGGACTGGCATCAGGTGAATACAAATCGACGATTGATACCACAGAAATAGAAAAAAAATACACCCGCCGCATTGAGGCGCTTCACACCACGGATCAATTATATGCTGAGCACTTTACATTTGACACCGTTTTTAATAACATCATTGAAGAATTCCTGTGGGAAGTGGCAACGGAAGAAAATTGGCACTATTTTCGCAACCGAAAACAATTGATTGAAGTCTTTCACTTTGGTAAATAAGTAACACGATTAATACCTGATATTTTTATTATGAAGAAGCATTTAAAAATCATTACCCTACTAACCCTGACAACTTTTATTCTTTCCTCATGCGCCTCCTTAAGCAATCAAGGCTCCTCTAGTTTCGACGACAGCGATAGCCCTTATGTAGAAGAAGATAACAAACCGGCGGTCAAGAAAAAGCCAAAAACCACAGCGGCGCCTGTTGTTGTTAAAGAGGAAAAAGTAAAAGTTGTGGATGAGCCAGAAGCTGAAGTATTTAAATACTATGTGATCATCGGCTCTTTCAAAGTGCTGGATAACGCTCAAACATACAAAACCCAATTGCGCTCTGAAGGTTTCATGCCCGTCATTTTGGAAAATGAAAATGGTTTGTACCGGGTATCGGTTTCGGCTTACAACACAGAAATGCCTGCCAGAGATAAAATTGGAGGTATCCGTGAGAAATTTGAGAAGTACAATGATGTATGGTTATTAATACGCAAACAATAATAGAGACGAATAGAAAATTAGATCTTTAGATCATCAGAAGAAAAAATTGTTTTAACCGCAGATTACACAAATTCCACGGATTGTTTTCCTACGGAAAACATAAAATCAGTGATAATCGGTGTAATCTGTGGTTATTTTTTGTTTTTGTGCAGAGTGTCGTTTTATTCGACTTTTATTTTTTTAGATTATTTCCATATCCTGATAAAAAAGAAAGATTTGCCAAACCTTCCAGGCAACAAACCAACCATACTAAAGCTCTATTAAGATAATATCATAATCGAACTCCCTTTTATAATGGGGATCTTTTTTGTAATTTTGCGCACTCGCTTACCGAAATGATAAAAATAAAACCAGAATAAAATGTACAAACCTGTTAATCTTTCTGACCAGATTTTTTATGTAGGGGTTAATGACCGTCGCACAAACCTGTTTGAAAACATGTGGCCCCTGGATCGTGGTGTATCTTACAACTCTTACCTGATTGTAGATGAAAAAATCACTATTATCGATACAGTAGAAGCGGGTCATTTTGAGAAATGGATGGCCAAAGTCCGTGACATAATAAATGATCGCCCGGTGGATTACTTGGTGGTGAACCACATGGAACCTGATCACTCTGGGGCAATCCGCATCCTGGCGGAACTGTATCCCGACATGCAGATTGTTGGTAATAAGAAAACATTACCAATGATCGAAGGGTATTACGGCATCACGTCCAATACACTAACCGTAAAAGAAGGTGATTCCCTTGCTCTGGGCAACAACAATCTAACCTTTCACACAGTACCGATGGTACACTGGCCGGAATCGATGGTTTGTTTCGAAGAAACCAATCAAATCCTGTTCTCGTCAGATGCATTCGGCAGCTTTGGCACCTTAGATGGAGGTATCTTTGATGACGAACTGGATTTTGACCATTATAAAGAGGAGATGCGCCGCTATTACTCCAATATTGTGGGAAAATATGGTAATCCGGTCCAAAAGGCACTGTCCAAACTAAGTACTTTAGACCTTAAGATGATAGCTCCCTCACACGGCCCTGTATACCGTGAGCACATTGCTGACATGGTGGCCATGTACGACCAATGGAGCAAATACGAAGGCGAAGAAGGTGTAGTGGTGGCCTATGCATCCATGTATGGTAACACGGAAGAAATGGCAGAAGTAACAGCCCGGGCCATTGCTGAAAACGGCATTAAAAACGTACGCGTGTATGATGTGAGCAAAACACATCCGTCCTTTGTTATTTCGGATATATTCAAATACAAAGGATTAGTACTAGGAAGCCCTACTTACTGTAACGAGTTGCATCCAAATATGGAAGCATTGGCAATGAAAGTGCAACACATGGGCATTACCAATCGCTATTATGGTGTATTAGGTTCATATACCTGGGCTGGCGCAGCTGTGAAAAAACTTAATGAAGTAGGTGAAACACTCAAGTGGGAATCAGTAGCTGAAGCCGTGGAAGAAAAACACGCCCTAAAAACAGAAAAATACAAAGCCTGCTGGCAATTAGGTGAAGCCATGGCCGAACGATTAAAAGCAGATCGCTAAAACACATTGATCATTGATACCAAATAATTATCATAATGCACTGGTGCAATGCCGATACATAACTAAATTGTCTTAAGAAGAGAAGCGCACTTAAGGCACATTTCAGTTAGTAATCGGTATGATATAGAAAAAGGCAGCCGTAATGGGTGCCTTTTTTAGTTTCACCAAAATCCACAATAACATCGCAAAGCCCGCTAACCCTAAAGTGCTAACAAAAGGGGACCTGTTTTTTACTACCCCCTCCACACCTTACCCCCGTTAAATATCAGAACACCGAAAGAGTTGTAGGTGAACCCAAATGGATTTCCTCCCCCACACATTTCACTCATCCCCATCCCGAATACAAATCAAGGCCTCTCCCTTCTAACTTCTAACTTCTCCCTTTTCCCTATTTCCCTATTTCCCTTTTCCCTATTTCCTTTTTCCCTATTTCCTATTTCCTTTCCCCTTTTCCCTATTTCCCTATTTCCTATTTCCCTTCTCCCTTTTCCCTTTTGACTTTTCCCTTCTATTTTACACCAACTTGTTCGATCATCATCGTTAGTTTATGGACAAAATTTATTAAATTTGCACGTTAAACTGAGAGGAACTTTGGAGAAAAATCAGTCAAATAACTGGTATGCACTATATACCAAATCGAGGGCGGAAAAAAAAGTGCTGGAGCAATTCAATCAAATGGGCATTCAAGCCTATTTGCCGCTAAAGCGCACCCTACGGCAATGGAGCGATCGCAAAAAATGGGTCGAAACACCTGTCATCAATTCCTATATCTTCGTTAATATCCCTGAGGACGATTATCGTCGGGTATTTGAGGCACATGGTGTCGTCGCTTATGTCTCAAATAAAGGAAAAGCGGCCGCTATCCCGGATCATGAAATTGAAGCCATGCGACGGGCCATCGAAAACCATCTGGAATTCAACATGGAAGCCAACCGCCTTAAAAAAGGTCAGGTGGTTACTGTAACCTCTGGGCCGTTAGAAGGTATAAAAGGCGAAGTGTTGGAAGTACAGGGGAACAAAAAACTACATTTACAGATCAGCCACATCGGGTATACCCTGGTGGTAGATCTGGCCGATGCCACGTTTAAAAAAGCAGACTGATTCCATCCAAAGACATTTTCAGAATACCCGATTAAGCTCTCATAAAAGAGCCGCTAATTGGTTTTTATTGGCTATTATTTAAACTCACACACTGTGACTGAGGGGGCGAAGCCGTGGAATAAGGAGATAGATCAAGGGAAAAGATTTAAGGGAAATGGCACGTTAATGAGTTAGATATCAAGAAACACTACTAAAACATTGATCTCTTCATCTACTTTTGTGGACTAAGTCATATTTAAAGCGAATTAGTATAAAATCATAATCTGTGTAATCCGATAAATCTGTGGTCAAAAGAAAAATACAAATACACGAAAAGCAAAATACAGTAAATGCAGATAAATTTCCTGATAATAAGAATATGATAAAACAGGAAGACAGCGATTATAATACGGAAGAGGCGGATTATGAAGAGGTGGATTTACCCATTGAGGAATACATCTACAAAACACCTGAAGAGAAAGCAGAAGATATTAAGCGATTCCACAAACTGATCAGCCTAAAGGATGAAAACAGAACCGAAGAAGATGCGATAGAGCTCTTGTACACAACCAAAAGACTCTTTTACAATCATCATGGACTGGATGCCATTGAGAAGAGCCGAAACCAGATGATGGCTTTTTGGGATATTGAGGTGGAGGATGACAGCTATCCGGCAGAACTAAGTGGATCAATGGATGAAGACAGAACCCAACAAATCGATAATTTGCTGGATAATGCCTACCCCCTGGATGAATTAGCAACCATCAAATTTAATAAACTGGCTCAAAAGCATCCGGAGATACCCCTGTTCAAACTACTATATATTGAGCAAATGGCATTGTTGGGTAAAAAAGAGAAAAGCATTCTTAATAAGTGCGAGGAATATTGCTCTGAGCACCCCAATAATTTCTTGTTTCAAATACTGAATGACAAATTCTTAGTGCGAAATGAAAAAGCAGGTACTATCGTACACAAGAAGTTACTAGCTGAAACATCCCTGGCGAAGTTGTTCAAACGCAATACCCTTCATTCGGTGGAATTCTTTTTGATGCACTCAGCACTGTTTGAATACTTGATTACCTCAAGTGATCTGATCACCATGGATGCGTTAATGAATGTCACCAACCTGCTCTTTCCACATTTGGAGAGTTTATACGCAGAAAAAGAACTCTACAGTGAAATGTTGAAGGTGCAATTTTGCAGAGAGGATTTGGAGATTACTTGAAAAAGTATCAACCACAGATTTTGAGGATTATGGGGATTAAAAAGAAATAAGCCATATAATCTGTGGATATTTAAAAAAAGAATCCATAGATTTCACAGATGATCACAAATTCTTTTTTAATTAAAACAGATGCCTAACCTACTTGAAAAAGAGTTTCCTTTAAAAGAGAAGAAGAAATAAACATTCATTACAAAGGGCAAATATTAAAAAAGCATTATATAGCTGACTTTATCTGTTATGAAAATGTTGTTATTGAGCTAAAAGCATTATCAGACCTAACAAGTGATCATGAAGCACAACTCTTTAATTATTTAAAAGCAACTGGTATCAACATAGGCTTATTGATTAATTTTGGAGAGAAAAGCTTAAAATACAAACGAATTACGACACATAGCTATTTTTAAGCTTCGTAAGAGGCAGTAATCCTTTTAATCCCATTAATCTGTGGACAAAAAAAACATACCACAGATTCTGAAGATTAAGAGGATTAAGAAACAAAGAAGATGATCCATTAGAATAATCCAGAAAATCTACTATCGAAGCTCAACATACCTAAATCAGCGGACAAATAAATCAACCTTAATGGCTAAAAAAAGAAAGAAACAACCAGTTACCGGTCATCTGTCGCCTGTTAAATATATTCAGACCAAAGCACGTCAATTGCCGGTAACGGAGTGCCTGGTAAACGCAGACTGGCTGGAAACAAGAATGGCCAATATCACCATCGTCCGCGAACACAGCAATGGAAACATAACCCTCGCTAGTTACCTGGTGGACCTCATGTGTCTGGGTGTAAAGGATTCAGACTTTCAATTCAACATATCCCATAGTGATTACGAGGCGTTCAAAGGGCATCTGGAGGAATTTCATCCCATGATCCCCATTGATTATACCTTAGCCCATAACATCATCTTTGCCGCTTATGAGTTTGCCATTGAATTGGGCATTGAACCGTGTAAAGCCTTCATAGAAACCACCCGGTACATGCTGGAGGAGGACAATGACGATGTGGAGCTGATCGATATTGAATGTGGCGAGCATGGCCTGCCGGTCATTATCAGAGGTGAACACAATGCCCGGGAAGCCGATGAGACCTATCACCGTTTGTGCAACACCATAGGGAAAGATAAAATTATTATTAGAGATATTGATGAACAGAAGGATTGGACGGATGATGACTCCTTGCCCCTGGAAGACTACATATACGACAATCCCGTAAAAGAACGGCGCGCCGACATTCAAAAACTAAAGGTGCTCACCGGGAATTTGCCAAACATCAGTGAAGAGGAGTCACTTGAACTGTCTGAGGCAGCGAATCACCTCTTTTATAACTACCATGGATATGAAATGGTAGAGGAGAGCCGGGAGGAAATTTTTAACTTGTTCGATGTGGATATCATCGGTGAACTATCCGATAGAGTCTTAGGATTTAGTAGGGAGATTCATCCCGACTGGGTGCAACTGATAGAAGAAACCATTGATCAGCTGCAGGAGGACGATGAAGTAAACCTGGAACCCATCATCAAAGACTATCCGCTCATCCCTTTTCTGAAGTACATTCACATCAAGGAAATGGAATTCAATGCGGAAACAGACAATGGTGATGAAGCAGTCATTCGGAAACAGCTGAAGAAGTATCTGAAAGATCATCCCCATTACTTTTTATTGAAACTGGTAGACGAAGTGTACCGGATTAAGAATAATGAGGAAGCACTGATCATTCCGGATGTCCTGAATCAGGAAAAAACACTCTCGGAACTATTCAACCAGGAAGAGTTTATCCATTCATCTGAATTGCTATCGTTTATCGTCGCACTCTTTGA
>JAEINY010000043.1 GCA_016342595.1 Marinilabiliaceae bacterium | reverse complement strand
AAGAACTACCCAAATGTAGCTTTTTGAAATTGGAGTAGAAACCGGTTAAAACAATAAGTCCGACAGGCTGCTAGGTTTTTAGATGAACCCGTTCCAAATAGGCCTTTGTGTTCCCAAATGCATACTTCAATGTCAGTTGGAGAACTAAAAAGTGCGTACTTACTTTCTGGCGATTGTTGCGATGATTTAGTTGAAGATGGAGCTCTTGCTATTAAAAACTTAGGTCATGAAGTAAATTTGTTTAATCAATTCGTTTTCTTGAAAAATGACTATGATTTCGAGAAAAAAATGGGAATTGGAAGTGTAGAGTACAATAAATGGTCAGACTTAGAAAAATATACAATGCCATTTACAGACATATTAATTATAGATCAGTATGTTTTTTCAGATGCGTCTTTAATTCCATCAAACTATATTAAATGTCTAGAGGCTTTGCATGCAAAAAAAACAATTCAGACGAACATCATAGTATACACTGATTTTGATCAGTTCAATAGGGGACAAAGATCACCTGTTCAGATTGCAAAAGCAACTAAAAAAGCAGTTAAACAAATTACTGGAATAAAACCTACATTTACGTTAGTACTTGTAAAAAAACAAAGAGATGTAGATTCTTTTTCGGAACATGACAGAACAATATGGACTAACTACTTTAGGCTTTATACTGGAGATTCTATTAACCATTTTAATAGTGCAGGAGAAAAAATAACTACTGGCCGAGAAATACATCTCACGAGTCATCTAAAGGAAGAAAATAGACTACTAAGTGATAAACTGATAGATGATCTTCAAGATAATATAACTAAAATGAGAGGTAAAGATTCTGCCAAAATATATGGTGATTACATCTCAAGTGTTCTAAGATTTTAACTTCTTAACCATTATCTTTGTCCCTCTAAAAAGCAAATAACAAATCACTATATGAGCAGCGAGAACAACCAAAACAACAGCAAAGTGGAAGTAGGATTCATCTGGCGTATAACCGATGATGTGTTAAGGGATGCCTTTAAGAAGAATGAGGTTGGCGATGTAGTGTTGCCCTTTGTCGTAATTCGACGCTTGGATTGTATTCTCGAAAAAGTGAACGATAAGGTGCGGAATGCTTACAATAAATTCTACGACAAGGTAGCTGAGGAAAAGCTGGATCCCATCCTGCGTAAATCAGCCGGTGGATTGAGGTTCTACAACACCTCCAAACATACCCTCATCTCCCTGAAAGATGACCCGCGTAATATTGAAATCAATTTCAACAACTACCTCAACGGTTTTAACCCCGAGGTAAGAGATATCCTGGAGAATTTCCAGTTCGATAAGATCATAGCCCGCCTGATTAAAAACAAGCTCTTATATGAGATGATTGATGCCATCTGTAAAATCAATCTCAACCTCGATCAGATCGATAACCACGGCATGGGTTACGTCTTTGAAGAGATCATCCGCATCTCAAACGAGCAAAGCAACGAGACCGCCGGGGAGCACTTTACACCGCGTGATGTCATTGCTTTGATGAATGCCATTGTTTTTGCCCCTGAGAAGGAAGAACTCAGCCAGCCCGGTATCATCCGCACCATCTACGACCCGGCCTGTGGAACCGGTGGCATGGTGAACCTGGGTAAGAAATACGTGGAGGATGTACTGTTTGCCAACAACACCCAAAAACCGGTCATCCGCACCTACGGACAGGAGCTCAACGAACAGTCCTTTGCCATTGCCAAATCAGAAGCGCTCATTACCGGTGAAGAGGCCAACAACATCAAACACGGTAACTCCTTTTCCGAAGATCATTTCGTCGGTAAGCACTTCCATTACATGATGGCCAATCCACCTTATGGTGTCACCTGGAAGAAAGACCTCAACTTCATTAAAAATGAAGCGCTCAATCCGGCCGGCCGATTTTATGCCGGACTACCACGCACCAGCGATGGCCAGCTGCTCTTCCTGCAACACATGCTCTCTAAGATGGAGCGCGAAGGCAGCCGCATCGGCGTAGTTACCAATGGCTCTCCCCTATTTACAGGTGATGCCGGCAGTGGTGAAAGCGAAATACGGAAATGGATCATTGAAAACGACTGGCTCGACTGTATTGTGGCCCTGCCCAAAGACCTCTTTTACAACACCGGTATCAATACCTACATCTGGTTCCTGACCAACAAAAAACAAGCTCACCGCAAAGGCAAAGTGCAATTAATTAACGCAGCCGCCAACATCGAAAAAGGCACCAATGGCAGCAAAAAAGTGGAACACCTCTTTGCCAACCCCGAAAAGAAAAGCCTGGGTAACAAACGAAATAAAATTGAAGATAACTACATCCAAAATATAACGGATATCTATACAAGTTTTGAAGAAGGTGACTACTGCAAAATATTCGATAACGAACATTTTGGTTACTACCAGCTTACCATTGAGCAACCACTGAAAGATGATAATGGCGAAAAGGTAACTGACAAAAAAGGGACTCCTAAACCCGACAGCAAAAAACGCGACAAGGAGAACGTACCCTTAAACGCAGATATCGAAACCCATTTTGCCAATGAAGTTTTACCCCACGTACCCGAGGCCTGGATTGACTTTGACAAAACACGCATAGGCTACGAAATCAACTTTACCAAGTATTTCTACCAATACAAGGGGCTCGATTCCTCTGAAACCATTAAAGGTGAAATTGTAAACCTCGAAAAAGACATCACTCAATTACTAAATCAATTATTGTCATAGCTATGATACACACAAATCATAGGCATCATAAAATCAATAAAAATCATAGTTAAGACAATGAAGAAGTACGAGAAATATAAAGACAGTGGGATTGAGTGGTTGGGTATAATTCCCGAGCATTGGACTCAAGTTAGATTAAAGCATATTGGGGAGTCCATTACTGGTATTACCTATTCTCCTGATGATATTGTTGAACAGAACTCAAACAGTAAACTTGTTTTGAGGTCTTCAAATATTCAACAAGGCAAATTAACTCTTGATAATAACGTATTTGTAGAGAAAAACATTGCTCACAAATATATTATTCAGAAAGGAGATATATTACTATGTTCTAGAAATGGTAGTCGTGATTTAATTGGTAAAAACATCTTAATAGACGCAAGAACTGAGGGTGAGACTTGGGGAGCTTTTATGACGGTTTATAGAACACAATACTATAAGTTCATTTACTACTTCTTTAATTCTCAGATTTTTAAAGCACTTTCTAGTTTATTTCTATCATCAACTATTAATCAACTTACAATTGGAGTTTTAAATGATTTTATAATTGCAATGCCCAATAATCTCCCCGAGCAAACCACAATAGCCGCCTTCCTCGACTACAAAACAGCCCAAATAGATGCTCTGATCGAAAAGAAAGAACAACTCATTGAAAAGCTAAAACTCAAACGCCAGGCCATTATTAACGAAGCAGTCACCAAAGGTTTAAATCCAAATGCTAAAATGAAGGATAGTGGTATTGAGTGGTTGGGGGTGATTCCTGAGCATTGGGAGGTTACCCCTCTAAAATATTTAGTTCACTCAAAGCGAGGTATCCAAACGGGGCCTTTTGGAACACAGCTAAATACAAATGATTATGTAGAACATGGTATTAAAGTTATAAATCAAAAAACTCTAATTGATGAAGATTATAACATAGGAGAAGAATATATCTCCCAAGATAAAATGAATGAGTTAGATGGTTTTGAGGTTTTCAGTGGCGATATCGTTATGGGTACACGAGGTTCTTTCGGAACCAATAATAGAACAACATTTGGCAAATGTTCAATTGTCCCTGCAAACATCCAAGATTCAGTTTTACACCCTTGCTTAATTAGGATAAGATTAGATGAAAATTTAATGAACAAATCGTTTTTTAAGTTTTATATAAATGACTCAACACATTTCCTAGAGTTTATTGTAAGTACTAGTAATTCAACAACAATAGAGGTGATTTATGGTGTAACATTGAAAAATATAAAATTCCCTGTTCCTCCTTTAAATGAACAAAAGAAAATAGCGCATTTTATTACAAAAAAAACTGAAGGAATAGATAATGTATCCTTTAAATTGATAGCTCAAATCGAAAAACTGAAACTCTACCGTCAATCCCTGATCTCAGAAGCCGTTACTGGTAAAATTGATGTACGGGATTGGCAAAAACCTGAACAAAATTACTGATAGTATGAGAGACGCCTACGATTTGTTGTTTAAACATATCAGCCGGGAAAAGTTATTTGATTCTGCCATAGAAGACATTGTTTTTGTAGAAGAAAATCTGCTGAAGGAACAATGGGAAAACCAAAAGCTCAAACTCCTCAATGGAGTAGAACTTTCGGTCAGGGGCTACGGTCGTGATGGGGATGGTACCAGGTCTTTTATGAAATTGTATGAAAAACTATTTGGTCATGACAACATCAAAAGGGACTCTTCCAACAATGCGGCGCCAACAAAACTATTGGCAGAGTTAACCCCCTATTACAAAAAGGAGCGTAAAACCAATCCCAAAGAGCTGATTCAAAATTATAAAATAGCCCATCTGTTTGGGCGCACCAAAAACCCGCTGCTGTTCAATGCGGCATGGAATATAGCCTACATACCGACTTATCTCGATCCGTTTACCGGGCACGAATCAACAGGTGAACACAGCGAGGCATTTAAAGCCGTGTTCACACCCATTATCACCAAAAGGTTCAAGGATTATATTCTTGATTACAACGCTTTTGTGAACGAAAACATTGAACCCAAGTTGGATGAGGCATTGACAGAAACACGCAAAGCACTCAGAATTAATAAAGATGATTTTGAACGCTTTGAGCGGGAAGCAAAAATAGAGTTGTCTGTAATAAAAATTTAAGAACACCAATAGTCAATAACCACATATGCCCATGAGTAACCCTAATGATAATTTTCACACCCGTACAGTTAGTAGCCTTGAAAACTGCAACTTCTTCATCGATGAATACCAACGGGGTTATAAATGGACAGCCCAGCAGGTACTCGATTTATTGAATGACATAAACAACTTTGATAAAAACAAGGAAGCGTTTTATTGCCTGCAGCCCTTGGCTGTTAAGGAGCTATGTGATGAAACAAAAAAAGAACACTTTGAAACAGAAGCTCTCAACGGCTATGAAGTCATTGATGGCCAACAGCGTTTAACAACGATCTATTTAATACTAAAAGTACTCAATCACGAGCATTACCATATTAAATACCAAACACGTGAAAAAAGTGCAGTTTTTTTAAAAACGATTAATGAAAAGGTCGGCGATCTGGCAGTTCCCTATGATGATAGGGATAAAAGGTATGACCAAGTAATTAAAAGCTTAAACAAATCCATTCTGGAACAATGGAAAGCATCTTTCCACAAAAAGGAATTTGATAACATCGATAACTACCACTTTTTTAGTGCTTACCTAAGCATTAAAGCCTGGTTCTCCAATAAAAGTGCTGATTTCAAAAGGACCTTCCTTAATAAATTATTAAACGACACGCACTTTATCTGGTACTTAGACGACCGTGAAGAGGATGCAAAAAAGGTTTTTCGTAACCTGAATAGTGGAAAAATTGGTTTAACCAATGCCGAATTAATCAAAGCCCTATTCATAAACAACTTACAAAATGCCAATAAGGAAATTCAGGAGCTCCATCAAAATACCTTTGCCAATGAATGGGATCAGATAGAACAAACACTCCAGGACGATGATTTTTGGTTTTTCATCAATAACAGTACCGACTCTAACAAGTATCAAACCCGGATTGATTTTCTATTCGATATTGTCACACAAAAACCGGCACAAGAAAAAGATAAACTTTACACCTACCGTTTCTATGACGAAGATCCACAAAAGTTAGATTGGAGATTAGTTAAAAGCCATTACCTAAAACTACGCGAGTGGTACAATAACCGCTTATGGTATCACCTCATCGGCTACATGATCGATAGAGAGTTTACAACCATTCAACACCTGGTTAAATTGAGTGGAATGAATAACAACGGAAAAGGCATCTCTAAAACACAATTTGAACAAGAGTTATACGGTCTGATTCGTAAGAAATTTACGAGCTCAAATAAACGAAGAGCTATTAGTCACAACATAGACGACATCACATTTGAAGAAGATTATCAGGAAGTCAAAAATATACTTTTACTCTTCAACATAGAGCAATACCAACGAAATGTAACCGGTTTTCGCTTTCCATTTAAAGCCTTTAAACATACGCCTTGGACCATTGAACACATTCACGCTCAAAATGCCGATGACATTGAAATAATAAATGAACTAAAAGTTTGGATCAAGGATGTATCTTTTATAAAAGATGAGATTGAGAAAAAAATAGAAGACTTAAATAAAGTAGCAAAAGCCTTAGAAAAGCAAAAAGAGATATCGGATAAAGAGGCAAAGTATTTATTGAATATTAAGGATCAACTTTCAACCCTGGAAGAAAAAATCAAAACGTATAATAAAGAAATTGAGCCAAGCTTACTTAAGCTGTCTGATGGGTTAGATAAGTTACAAGACTCCGAATTAATAAGTGGTGACCAACGACAGATACTCAATGAATTAAAGCCCTATACCAAAGAGTTTTTGGATGTACATAAGTTAGGTAATCTGGCACTATTGGATGGGCCTACCAATAGTGGCTTGGGAAAGAGAACATTCGCAAAAAAACGCGACTACATTCTTTCTGTTGATTCACAACCATGGGAAACCAAAGACACTGATGAAGATGTTATAAAGAGGCCCTATATCCCACCGGCAACTGTCCAGGTCTTTTTAAAATACTATACAAAAGAAGTGGAAAAATTAAACTCGTGGGGCTATCAAGACAGAAGTAATTACCTGGAAGTAATCAGAGAAACGCTCAAACCATATTTCGAAGAAAAGGAGGAATGGAATGCCTAACAATACAACTACTTTTTGGGACTTACTATCGAAACATCGCATTGAAGTGCCCATTATACAACGCGATTATGCCCAAGGGCGAAATAATACCCAATCGTTAGAGATACGGAAGAACTTTATTCAGCAAATAAAAGAGGTACTGGATAAAGAGAATGACCAACTTCACTTAAACTTTGTTTATGGTAAGATTCATGGAAAGCAAAATGTCGCCAAAATAGCCGAGAATAAAGAGGCAGTTAAAAGCATGCTGGAAGCCGTTAAAACGTATTCCAGAAACTTAGAGTTAGACATCTCATGCGAAGTGAAAGAACCGAAAATACTGCAAGATGAATCCTTGCATACATCCTTTGCGCCACTGGATGGTCAACAACGCTTGACGACTTTATTTCTTTTGCACTGGTTCCTGATGCCTCCTACAGATGAGCATAAAACCATTCTTAAGAAATTCACCTATAAAATTCGTCCCACATCAAAAGACTTCTGTGAAGCATTAGTTGAAAATAGAAATATGCTATCACATCTGGAAGGTTCTACTTTGTCATCCCAAATAAAAGATGCTGCCTGGTTTTACGATTACTGGAAAAACGACCCTACGGTAAGAGGTATGTTACGCATGTTAAATCAGATAGAAATTACTTTTGGTCATGCCGATCATAGTAAATACTGGAATCGCTTAGTGAAGGATAAAGCCGTTTCCTTTGAATTCCTCGATTTGGACAAATATAAACTAACCGATGAGTTATATGTGAGAATGAATGCCCGGGGCGTGGCACTAACGTCATTCGAGAATTTTAAGGCTTGGTTAATCGAGCATATTCAAGACGCAGACATTGAAATCAAAAAAATCAATGACAGGAGTTGGGTGGAATTACTGGATACCACCTGGACTGACTTGTTTTGGGCCAATAAGGATGATGACAACATGCTGATTGATGAAGAATTGATGCGTTACTTCCGAAACATGATGCAGATTTTCCTGGTGCAACAATCAGGGCTGTCATTTGAGTCTGATAATAAAGATGAAGCTGTGCAAGCTAAAGTAAAAAAAGCAAATCAGGATGCAAGAGATTTAGCCACAGTAAAAGACAGCACTACAGGCGAATACAAACACTTACCTAATTCGTTTTATACAAGTTATGATTTACTTTCAGAAAAGAATTTAAATGAGCTTTTTACATCCATCAATTTTCTTTCGAAAGAAGCCTTCAACATTATTGTTATTGATAAAATACTGCGGGATGAAAAGGGCCCTGTTTCAAGAATTGGAAAAGACAGAGGCTCACTTTTCAAACGGTTTATAGATATGGATACAACTTATCGGGATAAGGTCTTTTTTTATGCCCTGCACCTTTTTTTAAAGAAAGCCAGCGGTTCTAAGCCCCAATTAATTAAGGATGCCTTGAGATCCTGGATGCGAGTTATACGTAATCTGGTTGAGAATTCGACCATTGATAGTGTTCTTGCATTTAAAAGAGCAATAAGCTCAGTCAGTAACTTATCAGAACATGCCCTCAAAATAATTGACTATTTACATAGTACCCAAATAGAAATTACCGGATTTGATGGTGATCAAAAAAAGGAAGAGATTCGCAAGGCAGCGTACATTAAGCAAGATCCTAATTGGGAAAACATTTTCTTGAAATATGAGAACCATACCTATTTCCAGGGCCAAATAAACTTCTTACTCGAACTGGGTGAAATGGAAGTCAATCCTATGAGTTTTGAAGCGTTTGAGAAGAATGCTCAAAAAATGGCAAATATCTTCCAATTAAAAATTGAAAAACAGGATAGTACAAAGTTCGAACGGGCTCTTTTATCGGAACAAGAAATAAAAGCTGATAAAAATGATAAAGGCTATCTGTTGGATATAAATAGTAATTACTCATTCGGCACAATGAATGGTTATTCAAGTTCCTGGCGATTAAAAGTATTTAAAGATGCAGCGCGTCTTAAAGCAGTTAAAAATCTATTGGACAAAATATCAGCTGACCATGTTGAGGCTGATTTGCAAAAAGTCTGTGATGATTATCAAGAGCCAGGATGGAAATACCAGCTGATCAATACGCCGAAAGCGATTACTTATTGCAATCAAAGATTAATAAGATATGGTGATTACAGTAACATTCGACTCCTTGGCAGTTCTGCTACTAACCACTATCATGCCGAGTTGTATTCGTACTGTTTAGATCAGAAAATAAAGAAAGAGATTGATAAAGGGAATCTAAATATTTCTCCATTTATTCGAAAAGACTATGTGGAGGTAAGGAGTGTTGCGCTTCATGCACATGCAAGATATACTGCAAAAATTGATAATGTAGAATACGAGTTACACCTTCATTACGATAATACAAACAAAATATTTTTACCAAATCCTTATGAGCTGAAATTTTTCATTAAGAATGAAGAATTTAACTTTGAAAACAAATACCCTCAGCAAGTTAAAGAGAGTATAGAAGATGCTGGTCTTTCTTGGAAAAATGAAGAAAATGTAGAGGGGTATTGGTCTTCAGCCCAAACGGATGATGAAACATTTAAAGTGTTTAAAAAAGTTTGTCAAGCATTAAATAAAGTTTTACAATGTACCTGATCGATAAAGCCCAAAACAACATATCCCAACTGGAAAAAAAATCCTTCTCTGAATTAAAGTTCAAAGAGCGGGACCACCTACAGGAATGGATTGCAAAAAATCCTACCTGCCTGGGAGAAGAATTATTGATTATACAGAAAGAATTCAGCGGTTTTAACGAGACCAATGAGCGTTTGGATTTATTGGCCTTGGACAAACAAGGCAACCTGGTCATCATTGAAAATAAGCTGGATGATTCAGGGCGTGACGTCACTTGGCAGGCCCTTAAATATGCCTCCTATTGTGCCAGTTTAAGTAAGCAAGAAATAATTAAAATATACCAGGCCTACTTAGGCACATCGCAAAATGCCGAAGAAAACCTCAGCGAGTTTTTCGAGGGGAAAGATTTAGAGGAGATTACCCTGAACCAGGGTGCCACTTCACAGCGTTTAATTTTGGTAGCTGCCAATTTCCGCAAAGAAGTCACCTCATCGGTACTTTGGCTAATGAACTTTAAAATCCGCATACAGTGTTTTAAAGTAACGCCCTATGCTTTAAACGAGCAGTTGTTTTTAAACGTAGAGCAAATTCTCCCAACAAAAGACACTGAGGAGTTTGCCATCAGCATGGCCTCTAAGGCACAAGAGGAAGTACAGGTACAGGAAACCTTAAAAAACAGGCATCATGTACGCCTGGCTTTTTGGGAGGCCTACATCACCGAAAGTAACAAGCACAATCAGCTTTTTGCCAACATTTCACCTTCAAAAGACAACTGGATTGGTATCGGCATTGGCATGTCGGGCATTGGTTTAAACCTGGTAGCCAGTAAAAATCTATGTCGTTCTGAGATTTATATTAATCATGTTGGTAATAAGGAACTCAATAAAAAGCTATTCGATTTTCTATTCAATTTGAAAAATGAAATCGAGCAGGCAATTGGGGAAACACTCTCATGGGAACGGATGGATGACAAAGTTTCATGCCGCATCAGACATCAACTTGATAATGTTGACATCTATGAAAATGATAACTGGGAGAAAATGATCACTTTTTTAGTTGACTCTGCTCAACGAATGGAACAGGCTTTCAGACAGCCGGTAAAGAAACTGAACAACTACCGTAAAACCCTAAAATAAATTAAGCCTTAACATGCAAATCCTTCATCTTTACAGTAATATTTCGGCAATTGGTTTTGAAAACTTTCGTATTTTCAAAAACCATCAACAATTTAGCTTAAAACCATTAACGCTTTTTACCGGTCCTAACGGTAGTGGGAAAAGTACACTTCAAAAAGTATTGATTTTACTGGCTTCAGGGATCAAAAGAATTGATGGTGGTTTTGCAGATTTAGATCGTATCCGGTTCCCTAAAGAATATCTGGAGATCACTGGTGACTACTATCAAAATCTCAATTTTGATAGTGAAAGCAATCGTTTCAAATTTTCATTCAATTTTAAAGATGAGTTATTTGGAAAGATAACCGCCGTTATGGAATTTGCACCGGCGGCCAATGGCATGGTGGCAGCCACGCGTAAACTTCAGTTTTATAGGAATGGTGAACTGGTAGCTGCATTTGATAAGTATACGGAGAGTAATAATGTTAACGAAAATGATAGTGACGAAATATATGGATGGCGATTGGATCCTAAGCATGAAAAAACGTCATTAAAAGCTTTTAGGGAAAACCTGATATTATTTAAAAACAAAATTAACTATGACGATCAACTGATTATCATTGATCAAAAAATCAGGGATAATGAAGCTTTAACACATGATGAGGAACTTCTAAAAAAAACATTCCAAGATAAAGGTTACGCCTTTAACCAGTTCGATCCGGAAGAGGAACTAAATGACAGAATTGAAAAATATCCAGAATTAGGCACCTTTGTAGCCCATGCATGTTCAATTGTCAATACAACTAACAATCGTTTATATACCCCAAAAGAGAATACAATAAACCTGCCGGATTCATGTTTCATTGATCACCATAACATTCTGATCGATTCGCCATTAGTTGATATGGTAATGGGGGAACAAGACTTGCTTTCAGTAGATGAATCTCATGAATGGTACAATATTAAGAAAGCTCTATTTCAAGTAAATATTACTACAAAAGACGAATTCATAAATGCCCATATAGATTTTGAACAGGATTATTTCACTTTTGTAAGTAAGCAGCTACCGGAAAGCTTTCATCATTTTCCACCTAATGGAGAAACAGAACCCCGTTCCTTCGAATCATTTTTCGAGGAAAAAAGAGGCTATGGATATTTTATTGGTCATCCTTTTGATGATTCTGATTTTCCTAAATCATCACCAATACTTAAAATTCTTACTGAGTTTAACCTGATAGATTTAGGCTATTCATTGGATAAAAATGGTAAAAGAGGTAGGGTAAATACTGAAAGAATAAAACAAGATAGGGAACATGCGTCATTTCTTGTCAACCAGCTTACGCGCTTACCAAGAATGTTCAGTAGACACTTATATCTTCTATCAGGCTCGTTCGTGTTTTCCTTGCAAAACAATACCGTTAAACGACACTACTTAATATCAGATAAGAATGTAGTCGATTCTCCTTTTCTGGACTTTGGTTTAAAATACTTAAACGGATACAAAAAGGCTGTAAAGAGAGGTATCAACTTTGTGAATAAGTGGGTAAAAGAATTTGGAATTGCTGAAAGCTTGACTATTAAACCAATTAAAGTCAATGACGAACTAATCGGAGTAGCATACTTCCTGAAATCAGGAGATAAAGAACAGTCATTAAATGATTATGGGAAGGGCATAAATCAACTGTTATTCCAGATGCTTCGGATTGTGAGTGCCGACCGGGATGCCAGAATAATGATGGAGGAGCCTGAAGTGAACCTTCATCCCGCTTTTCAGAGCAAATTGGCGGATATGTTTGTGGCTGCCAGTCGTAACTTATCCGTAAAATTAATTATCGAAACACATTCCGAATACCTAATTAGAAGGTTGCAATGCTTGACTGCTTACGAAGACCAATTAATGCATCAAATATCAATCAACTATTTATACCATCCGGAAAAACTCCCATCCGGAAAAAATGTAGTTGAACAGTTTAATATCAATTCCGATGGTAGTCTGGAAGGTGAATTTGGCCCGGGCTTCTTTGATGAAGCAACCAATTGGAAAGTAGAGTTGATGCGTAACAAACAGGCTCAAAAGAATTAGGCCATGGAGGTATATATCGATAAAAACTTTGTCCTCAATTATTGGGCTGTTTCTAAAAACGAAGCTCCTTTTTTAAACTTTGAAAATGAGTTTTTAAAACATCCTAACCTCTATACGATAATCACAAATTTTGAATCTCTTGAAGAAATATTAGAAAGTGAAGAGGCTTCATTATTTTTCAATGACATTATTCAGGAAACGAAGGTGGCTGACATTGTTTATCTTCCCCAGTTAAATGATAAAGAGTGCCTGGAGTCGTGTTTGCAAAATGGTGGTTTTAAAATGTTCTTGATGGAATATGATAATACAAGTACACAATATTTTGAAGATCAATACGGATTTCAGTTTCTGTCTACTCAACAAATTCAAGATAAATGGAGCAAGTTTGAGGGTTTAAAGTCGATTGAGAAAACCATCGCCTTACCAACCGATTGTAGTGATAATGATATTTTTAATAGTTGGAAGGACTTAAATTTTATAAGTCAGTTTCCTAACAACAGCATTGTTATATCGGATAAATCGCACAGTCAATTGAAACAAAACCTTCTGCCCCTTATTGAGGAATTGATACCCAATAGTTATCAAGGTATTTTATACATTTCCATCCTTTCAGAAGAGTTATTGTCTCAGAAAAAAGCTCTATCCATGAATCAAAGAGCTGTTGAAGTTCACCAATTACTCAACAGAACATTTGCAAGATACAAAGACATGAAAATTAAATTCTCTGTTATTGGGTTTGATAAGTACTTCAATTCAGGTGATCAACCTACCATTCATGATCGACACATCTACACAAACTATTTCACCATAAAATCCGGTATAGGATTCAATCTTTTTAATAATGGCAATCGTAAAGTAGAAGACTCCGAAGTTGTCATTGCTTTTAACTTCCAGCGTTTTAATATGAAAACAATACCTGCAAAGATTAATGGCTTAAAGTCGTACCTAAAAAAAATGAGAAAATCTGACAAGTTAGATGTCTTTAAATATTATCCTGTTAATTTTGAAAACAGTTTATTAAACTAAACTATACATACCTCTTACAATTTAACGAGTCTCGCACATGGCCACTGGAACCAAAGAAATTCATTTCGAAGCACATATTGAAGACTACCTGGTTAACCAGGATCATTATTCGTCAATTGCACCTTCCGCATACGACAAGGACCTTTGCCTGATACCAAGTGAAGTAATTGGCTTCATCCAGGACACCCAGCTTGAAAAATACAACAAGCTAAAAGAACAATATGGCAATGAAGTAGATGATCGTATTGTACAGAATGTAGCACGTAACCTCAACAAAAATAAAACGCTTCATGTGCTTCGTCACAAACTAAAAGACCGCGGACAGGGCCTGGACTTAGTATATTTTCAGCCGGCAAATAACAAAACACCGGAACACGAACAGTGGTACGCTCAAAACCGCCTGTCAGTAGTACGTCAATTACGTTACTCCAACAAGAACAACAACGAAATTGACATCGTGTTATTCATCAATGGCATTCCGGTAGTTACCATAGAACTGAAAAATGCCTTGACGGGCCAAAACCACCACAATGCCATCAAACAATACATGCAGGATCGCGATCCCAAAGGAGAGCCATTTTTGGAGTTTGCGCGCTGCCTGGTTCATTTCGCGGTGGGTACCGAAAAGGTATTCATGAACACCCAATTGAAAGGAAAGTCCACCTTCTTTTTACCGTTTAACAAAAATTTAGAAAATGAGAACAAAGATGGTTTTGCCACAGCGTATCTATGGGAAGATGTCTTGTGCAAGGATTCACTGTTAGACCTGGTACAAAACTTCATCAACATACAAACCGATAAGGAAAACTACTACGACGAAAAGAGTAAAGCCCTAAAAGTTAAAACCTCCACTAAACTGCTATTCCCACGCTTTCACCAGCGCCGGGCTGTTAAACGCATTCTCAACCAAGTGAAATCAGAAGGAGTTGGTGGCAAATATTTGGTACAACACTCAGCCGGTTCCGGAAAATCAAATACCATCACCTGGTTAGCCTATCGCCTATCGGGTTTTTACCAAAGCTATACCGATGACAAAGCATTGTTCGACTCAGTGATTGTTGTGACCGACCGAAGAGTGCTGGATAAACAGATTCAGGAGAACATACGTCAGTTGGACGATACGCCCGGTGTAGTGGCATACATTGATGAGCGCAAAACCAGTCAGGATCTAAAACAAGCCATATTAGATGGGAAGCGTATCATTGTAACTACACTTCAGAAGTTTCCCGTCATCTCTAAAACCATCACCCGGCTACCCGATAAAAAATACGCAGTCATCATCGATGAGGCCCACAGCTCACAATCAGGCGATGCCGCCGGTCACCTGCGCAAATCATTATCGCTGGAAGTAGCCGAACAGTTGGAAAGTCAGAACAAAAATTTAGATGACATCATTGAAGACGAAATTCGCAGCCAGGGCGTTCAGAAAAACATCTCCTTCTTTGCCTTCACAGCCACACCCAAACCCAAAACAGTAGAGTTATTTGGTGTACTAAGAAACGGACAAAAGGGAGCCTTTGATGTCTATTCCATGGAACAAGCCATTAAGGAAGGCTTTATCCTGGATGTGTTAAAGAATTACACCTCTTTTCAACGTTATTACAAAATCATTAAACGCACTGAAATACCCGATAAAGAGTACGAAAAGAAAAAAACCGTCCGTTTATTGGGATCGTATGTCGATCTGCAGGACCATGCCATAGAAAAAAAGGCCCGCATCATGATTGAGCATTTTGTGGCTCAAACCCAAAACGAGATACAAGGTAAGGCACGAGCCATGTTAGTCACCCGCTCACGCCTGCATGCCGTACGATTCAAGCTGAAGTTTGATGACATCATGCGCGAAATGAAGCTACCCTACGGTGCTTTGGTAGCCTTTTCAGGAACAGTAAAGGATGAAGAAGCTGATGAAGAATACACAGAAACAAAAATGAATCAGCTGCAAGGTAAAATAGGTATTCCCGATGCCCTAAAATTGCCCCAATACCGCTTATTAATTGCCGCAAATAAGTTTCAAACCGGCTTTGATGAACCACTGTTACATACTATGTTTGTCGACAAAAAACTGGGAGGTTCCAGCACCGTACAAACACTGAGTCGCCTGAACCGTACCACGCGAGGCAAAGGATCCACCATGGTACTCGATTTTGTGAATGATCCCGAACAGGTACGCGATGATTTTCAGCATTTCTATGGTAAAAACTTCATGGATGAAGAGAATCAGACCGATCCCAACGCCTTGTACGATGTGCAAAACAAAATTGAGAGTTATAACCTACTCTATCAAAATGAAGTGGAGACTTTTGCCAAAGTTTTCTTCCGAAAAAAAGATGATTATGAAAAATTGCAACCTATTTTAAACGCCGTTAGCAAACGTTATCAGGAAGAGTTGGATGACGATCAGCAAGCAGCTTTTAAGAGTGATGCCAAATCCTTTGTGAAATTATATCGCTTCTTACGGGCCATCATCACCTTTGTAGATGTAGAATTAGAGAAATACTATGTCTTCCTGACAGCATTGATCAAAAAGCTACCCTACATCACCTCCACATTGCCATTGGATGTATTGGGCGAAGTAGAACTGGACAGCTATAAGATTCAATACAAATACACCGCAGACCTTGAACTATCAAAAGGAGATGGTGAAGACGAAGGCCTGACTCCCGGAGGAGGTGGACAGAAACCGGGCGAAGAATACGATCTACTAACCAACATCATCAAAGCACTCAATGACACCTTTGGCCTGGAGCTCACCGATGAAGACAAAATTGAGTTTTACAAGATGAGAGATACCCTTTATGCCAATGATGAATTAATGGGCTTCTTTAATCCCCATAACTCCAAAGACAACATCCAGGAAAAGTTCAATGAAGAGATAGATGGTGAATTACTGAATTTCATCAACACCAAATTAGAGCTCTACAACAAACTCACCGACGATCGTGCCAATACCATGTTCAAACGCCTTTGGTTTAATGAGCTATATGATCGGAAAGTGAGAGGGATAAATTTGTAAGCATTAAACGTTTAAACCATGACACTTTAAGTGAACTAGCTACGATTTAATCTGACGTGTGGCAGAAGCAGTAGGCACAAATGACTTAATATGCAAAATTAAAAGTAAATTATCCCCATACAAATATTTGATTAATACATTCCGCAGCCAACAATTCATCGAAGTATTTTACCGGCCATACCGCTACTGGGTGGAAATTTGGATCTACGAATCCAAATATTGTGAAATATGGATTGCAAATTACCAGGATCGTGGCTCCTTATTAATACCTGAACTCAAAGAATTAAGTTACCAACACAATGGCAAAAAGGGCAATCAGGTAGGTAAAATATATTATCACAATCCGGACAAAAGATTCGAACGGGATAATTTCTCTGAAATGGTTTCTGAAATCAATACTTTAATGAAAATCGTAATGATTAACAATTAACTGTCTGCCCATTTGACAGATGAACACAAAATATTCCGTTCGGGTGATTGACATTTAGCATCGACACATGAGGCCTGAGATACCAAATATGCAGATAGAGGTTGAACTACCTTAAACATAGTCAATACCGATAATGGTAACAAGGCAAGCTCTCTCATTTTTTGATGGGTAAGCAAAGAACCTGTAAAGGTCATATCAAAAAATCTCCACTCTGGAAAGGCTTGTATATTAACTCTCCACCTTGACAGATCGTCAAGCTCGATAAGAAAAAGTATCTGAAAAAAAATATTGTCTAAGCAACAGTGGCTAGTGACCTAGCGATTGAGGAGTAAAATATAATAACAGACAACAAGCATACTCTTTTAAAACAGAACTTATAACATTTTTATAATTATCTCATTGACTTTAATATTTCTAATTTCTAACTTTAATTATTCAAAATTTCTTCAAGGTCTAAATTCCAAACAATCTAATACTATTATTAATACCTATAAAAAGTTTACTTATGGAAAAAAAAGAGTTATTTCTGATTGTATTAGCAGCATTCTTAGCATTTATATTCAATGTTATTATCAGTATAAGAACCGAAAATGGAAGAAAATGCCATGAATTCTACGAAAAAAACAGAAAATATGTAAACTTCAACCAATATGAATCTATGATAACTTTCAATAGTAATCCACCACTTTTTTTAAGACGTAAAGCAAAAATACTCAAAGGCTACGCCGAACTGAAGAACAAAGCTGAGGAACAAAAGAAACTTCCCCAATGCGATGAATGGAAATGCTCCCCGAACAACTGTTCCCGGGCACAAAGAAAAAACTGCTTTAGAGAACATCATGTGCGCTATATTCTCCAAACTTAATCATCACTAAACGAACAAACATGTGCAATAATAACACTCAACAAATTGATCAGTCTTTAAATCAATTAGAAGATATTGATGCAAATGAAAAAGTCATCTGTATAGGACCAGATTTTCTATTCTATTTTCTATCATCGCAGGACTGCGAACGCGTCAAGCATTTATGGAAAACCAGAGGCGAAGATTTCTATAAGGTATATGATGTGGATGGTAACAGAATTGATCCATCTAACTTTCAAAGTGACTTGCATTCTATACTTTACGATAGTAATTCACAGATTGACTGGACACAAACCAGAAAGGCCTTTGATATTTTAGCGAAAAAAAAATTCTCCCTATATATCAACTTTTCACGATTAAACTTTTTGGAAGAGGCTTTTGAGAAGCTTATCTCTCCTGCTATCTTTATCAAAAAAAATACTTTTTTCAGCGAGAGTGAATCAAATCCTTTTACTGAAAAAGAACCAGGTGGCAATAGTTGGGATAATCACACAATAACTTCCAGACTTCCTTTCATTTGGAATGTCTTCGACGAATTATATAAGGTAGATAATAAAGAAAGCGTGGAGTTTCAATCAGCACGACGTTACGCAGCACTTGCGAATATAATAAACACCCTAGCCAGATGCCATTATCCTTCTCCGATAAAACGTAAACTTGAGGATATTGATTTGGAGATTGTTTTCGTCGGCTTCGATTGGGATACCTGGTACTGGAATATAATATTCGAATTCCTTGCCTACCCCCCAGGAAGCACTAAAACCGGTATTTTCAACAACATTGATGACAATTTGAATCACCATCACATTAACTATTTACTTTGTAAAGAAGGAAATGGCACTACAATTGAAGATAATTCAGCATTTCTGCGGAGCTTTTGCAAGTGGAGCAACGGATATAGCCGCAGAAAAGATAAAACTGTCAAAGAGTACAATAGGGATAATGGAATTATTGACCTAGTTCAACCATACCCAAACCGTATACAATTGGAAACTTTTAGGCAAAACTTCATCAATAGTGATTGGTCATTAGGATCCTATCGCAAACTACTAAAGATAATAATAAAGGAAATCTCTCTCTCTAAATGTCACCATATCTATGGAGAATTATATAATGAAGGTAGTTTTAATACTTTGATTGGAGATAAAAGCCAATTCATTGACATTATCAAAGATAATAGCCAAGGCATCTGTATAAACAACCACGAATTAAATCAAATGCAAACCGCGAGACTAGCAAAACTAATTGATTCCCCAGCTTATTAAATACCATCACCATGACAAATACAGATCCCTATAGGAAACGCTTTATTGGCGTAGATTCATTTGCCCCTGAATATTTCGAAATATACTTTGGTAGAGAACAAGATATAGAAATAGTAATTAAAAAACTATCACTGAATAACTCATTGGTACTTCACAGTCGTTCAGGAATGGGTAAAACATCACTAATCAACGCCGGTATTATTCCTAAGTTAAAACAATTTCATGTTGAAACTATCAATTGTAAGGAGATTAATCTTTCAAAAACTTCTCTTTCTGAAAAGCAGGAAGACATTAACTATAATGAATTAGCTAAAAAATACACGAACTACATTCAACGAAACATTAGAAGCTTTAATAAGTCACCAAAGAAAAATGATCATAAAATAGGAATCAGGCACTATATAATCTTTGATCAAGTTGAGAGTCTATTTAATTCAAAAACCACAACTGATCTCAATAATATTTTATGGAACTTAAAATACAGATCCAACTCAGAATTCCTACAAACACTCTACAAGTCCATATCTAAAAAACTAAATTTCAAACGTTTTGAAGTATCATTCCATTATTTATTCTCCGTTACTTCTGAAAACTTACACAAACTAGATTCATTCAGATATGCACTACCAAATATTTTAAAGAATATCTACGAACTGGATTATATACCAAAAGAGGGTATAAAAAGAATCATAAACAAAACTATTAGTGATGAATCAGACATATATGTTTCTCCGAAATTTACCCTTGATCAGGAGTACATGGAAGAGATTTTAGAAAGCTTAAGCAATAATGAAGGAAATATTGAGCTGTTTCACCTTCAATTATTAGGAGAAAAACTCGAACAGAAAGCAATTGATAAGGGAATGGAAATTGGGGAGCAAGAAGTCCAAACTAAAGGAATCGAATTAAGTTCCAGTGATAATATACCCACATTGGAGGTGTTGCTTAAGGAATTCTATGCTGATCAGATCATAAAAATGGATGATGATTTTGAAATTGAAGATAATTGTTTTGATACACATAAACTATCTGATGGCGTTTTTGAGTACATAGAAGATAACCTACTTAAAGATAATGGACAAGCAACATATTTAGACATAAATGATGTATACAAAAATAATGATTTAGATTTCAATGCTAAGTTTAAACGAATTATAGAAGAGCTAAAAAGCAAACGCATTGTTCGTGAAGACAATTTGCATGGTCACCCGATATTGAGTTTATATCATGATAATTTGGCTAAACCTATTTTCGAGCATAAACAAGAACGCTTAAGTAGTAGGAAAGACATATTGGATATCCTGGGGCAAAAAAGTGAATTTACATCCTACGTGAGATCCCTCTTTACTCTCAGAGAACGACCAATGATTAACAAAAGATTGCAATTCTTTACAGACCTAGAAATATCCAAGCGCTTTTACAAAAACCTGATGGGTAATAGCAATAGCTTCTGTGTAAAATCATTTGACACCCCTAAAATTACATCTTTATGCAGATCAAAACCAGACAATAAGATTGCTTTTGCAACCAACAACAACATCTCTATTAAAGATAATCTGTTGTTAGAAAACATTGCTGATCTTCCGTTTCCGAGAAAAGGAAACTATTACATAATCGATATGTGTTTTAGTAATGATGGTACAAAGCTATACATCCTGGACAACCAGGGCCTTATTGGATATTATAACTTTAAAGAAAGTGAAAAAACAATAACTCCTCTATTAGATCTTCATCTCTACTCATTCTCCATTGACATAAGTAGAGATGATACATTTCTGGCAGTGGGTACAGTACACAAATCCCCAAAGTTTATCGATTTAAAAGTAGCCCCTCATGAATTAATGAAAATTAATAATGGTTTTGAAGAGGAAGATGAAATTTTCTCGGTTCGTTTCTTTGATAAAGATAAATTATTAGTTGGCACAAAAAATGGCAGTATATATGCATATGAATTAAATAAAGATAAGAACTATTGGAACTACGAATATCATAAGTATGGACACTTAAAACTATTTAGTAATGAAGTAAAAGCCATTGAATTCAGTCATGATTTTAAAAAGTGCATTATTGGTTTTGCATCAAGAGAAGTTAAATATTTTAATTTCGAATCTGAATATTTAACTTTTGTAAAAAGCATAACGCTTACAACTCCTTCAAGCAAGCCCACTCATTACATGTCCCTTTCTTTTTCGCAGGACAATAACCACGTTGCGATAGGTGACTATTTTGGTTATGTTCATATTTGGGATTTAGAAAATCCGGATATCAATAATTCCATTAAGACACGTTTTAACTCAGGATCACCACTATACATCGATGTAGAGTGTTGCCATAACAATAACAACTATCTTATCACCACATCACACAATGGCAATATTGCTCTTTGGGATATTGCTAAAATCCCTAAGCACTTATTCAAGAATCCTTTAAAGGATTATGGCAGAACCATTCGATTTATTAATCGAAAAGATGATACAAACATCCTATTATGCTCCTATTTTGGTAGTAAAGATTTAGGGGTAATTCTGTGTAATATCGATGGTACTACAACTAAAAAAATTCCCGGTCACACTGCCACTGTCTATGATACCGATTATTGTAATAATACAACTAATCAGTTAGTGACAATCAGTCACGATAATCACCTAAGGATATTTAATGACCAACTAGAGCTAACTCACGACATTAATATTATTCATGAGATGAACGGTCATTTTTATGATAAAGTATCAATTTCTCCGCAAGGAAATGAGATTGTTCTCTCTATGCTGGACAAAGATATTTACCAACACATATATGGGTCAGGATATTTACATCTTATTCTGGATGAAAACTTTCTGGTCATAAACAACAAACAAATAAACTGGCAGATTAATAACAAATGTCTTGAAGCCACAGTTAATATAAACGAATTGAAAATTGAAACCTATCACTCTCAGTATTATTACGCAGGCTTCAATAAAAAAGGTGAAATATTTGGCATTAAAGAAGATCAAGATTCCATTCAAACCATACATTTTTTCGATTCAAAGAAGGTGATTAAAACCAATCATGTAGAGCGTATCAACGAAATACACTTTTCTTCTGATTTAAAATACTGCATAACTTGTTCAAAAGATCGCTCAGTCAATATTATTAATCTAAAGAGGAGCAACAATGTAAAACAGTATGTTATGCATCGAGAAGGGGTTAACGATTGTGCCATAACCAAATACAACGATGGCTACCTCTGTCTTACTGCAAGTTACGATCAACACGCTATCCTATTCTACTATGATCCTTCTTCGCCTAACGGAATGGGGCAATCTAACTTTAAAGAAATTTGGAATTTCGATCTTGGAGGAGACATTAATGCAGTTACTTTTTCAGAAGATGGTGACCTAATGGCATTTGCTGTAAGTAATAAAATAGAATCCTCTTTTTTAGTGCTTCCCACACCAATAGGGATTATAGAATGGTTAAGAAAAAACCATCAAACAAAAAGCAGTCAAGTAGAACCAAATAAGAAAATTAAAGAAAAGCAACTGCCTATCGATATTCCGTGATGTTGACCCCCTTGAGGAAAATGATTCAAAGAACACGGCATTCCTCACACGTCAGTCGGCAACAGCTGCGCCAGGCCTTTGCAGCATTTATTTTAGTTCTATTTATAAGGTAAAATAAACGCTGCAAAGCCAAAGGTAGCTCCCTTCCATTTCATCCAAAATTATTATATCCTTTTATGCTCCCTTTTTTTAAGGGGAGCTGCCTGATTTATCAGGCTGAGGGGTATACGTAAATCATGCAAGCCTCATCCGATGAATATAAACAATCCACAACCCTGCCCTTTAGGGTAGGGATGTACAATCCACAACCCTGCCTTTTAAGGTAGAGTCCAGACCCCCAGCTCGAGAACCGTCCCTCCTTCATCCCATTGAATTAGTATTCCAAATTGACTACCTTACTAAATCAATGAAAAAAATCCTCTACATCGACATGGACAACGTCCTGGTAGATTTCCCCAGTGGAATAGCCAAACTGGATGAAGAAACCCGAAAAGCTTATGCTAAAAATATGGATGATGTCCCTGGCATATTCAGATTAATGGATCCCATGCCCGTGGCCATAGAAACCTTCCATCAGTTAGCTGAAGAATACGATGTCTACATCCTTTCCACAGCCCCCTGGAAAAACCCCTCCGCCTGGTCCGACAAACAGGAATGGGTCAAGAAATACTTAGATGAGAAAGCGCATAATACCATTTGAACATCAAAGCCACCTTTGGTATTATGCCGGTACAATTTTAAAAAGCTTGAATGAGCGCAGCGAAATTAAAGCTAATTTAAAATGTAATCGGTATAAAAGGCTAATTCTGACCCACCACAAAAACCTCAACAAAGGCCATTACCTCATCGACGACCGAGAGAAAAATGGGGCCGCTAACTTTGAAGGAAAACTAATTCCCTTTGGCTCACCACAGTTTAAAGACTGGCCAGCCATCCGGGACTACCTGCTACCATGAATCAATCATAATTGAACAGGTACAATCCATAACCCTGCCCTTTAGGTTAGGGTAACACCAAATATCACTCCACCCATGGCACAAGCAATCCAACTCCGCTTTTACAATGCAGACAACAAAATCGCCCAACAATACGAGCCCTACGGCTGGGATCTCGATCTACTTCTGAATAATTATCAATTCACAAAAATAGTAGACTATGACATAGACTACTCCCTCTTTGTAACACCCAATGAATTACTCCCCATCCTCGACCTCGAAAGTCAGGATGAATTCCTTAAATCTACATCCATGGGCCGCTCATCCATCAGAGCCATTAAATCCATCCTCGAGTCAAACCCCGACTATCAAAAAATCGAACTCTTCATCTTCGAATGGGAATCCGGAATGGAGTAACCCTATCCATCAAGCTAGGAGCATCACCAACCCTATCCTTCAGGTTAGGGCATATATCACCAAATCCCCACAGCCACATCCCCCTCAATTTGCCCCTGCGCCTCCAAAGAAAGACTCATAAAAAAATCCAACCCAGTACGCATCTCCACCTCATCCACCGAAACCAGGTACTTCCCATGATCTTTATCCTTCCGTTCCGTATCCTGCGGATAAATAAATGCCAACACCTCCGGTTGCTCCGGACTTGATCCCTCACGTACCACAATCTTAAAAAAAGCATCCGGCACCGCCACTTGTAATTCCCCTTTGTCCGGTTCCCCAATAAAAGAAGAAGGCCTCTGATCATTAAACACCGGCCCACAAATCACCCAAACCGAACCATACTCATTAGCCCAGGCAATCGTTTTCTTCTCCATATCCAGCCAGATACCCGCATTATTTTGCTCCCGCTGCGGACAAGCATTCAATAAGGTATGCGTATTCCAATCTGCATACGCCCCATGCCGCCACGCAATCAACTTCATACACATATGTCCCCTGGCATACCAGTTAGGGTGAGATTTCCGAAACTCCTGCGAATATTTGTAAGCATCATCCTTCGCACAAACCCCTTGCGCATGCAACTCTTTATCCGTTATCCATTTAGAAGGTCGCTTAGGCCCTTTCTCAAGTGCAGCCATCCCCTTAATCTCATACGATACCCATTCCGGAACCCGCCAATAATCAGCCTGTCCATCCCCATTATCATCATCCTTCCCGTCAAACGAAACCGTATACGCCCGAAACTCCCGCACAATATCCTTAGGCTGTGTATTAAACTTATCATGATCGTAGGAGGCATCCAACTCAATCGGTTTCAATTGTTGGGCTTGAACAGCACCATATGCCAATAGTATTAATAGGGATAATCCAAGTCTTAATTTCATGAGATTTATTTTAATGAGTAACCAAAGATAATAATCCATCCTGATTAACCCTGCCCTTTAGGGTAGGGACTATAGGCCTCCAATAATAACGCTCATGAATAATTAACCCTATCCTTTAGGTTAGGGGATTCACCACCAGGATTAACGAATCTCCAAGCACCTTGTGAGCTTATCCCGATTAATCATTAAGTAGTTGTAGATGAGGTGTTATGCCATTTTTAATTCAAAATGATCAATATATAATGCCGATAGATATTTAAAGATCAATAACAAACGAAGTGAAGTTATTGATCATTTTAAATACTAATCGGTATTATCAAATATTTATAGTCACCGCCAATATTTATAGGGAGCATTTTGATACTCAAACCAATTATACTCAAGCTTAAAGCCGTTATATGAACTACCCAAGTTTTTATTCTCTTTTTTTATCTTAAAAACCATCTCCCTGTATTGATCATCCAACAATTCATCCTCACCATTAACCAGTGGATCAAACCATTCCGACTTCTTGTGGGCCCACGCCAACCAATCACCATTCTCTTTAACAAACCATTGACTGCTCTCTAAGGCTTTAATATACCCTTTAATGGTCTGCGATAAGCGCCAATGGTTGGCCTGTTGTATGAGTCCCATAAATCGCTCGAATTCATCAATTTTCCTTTTTAGTAAGGCTTCCATTGCTCTCTTTTGAGCTTGTTGAATAATATGTTTGATCTTACTGTTTAGAGAAGATACTTTAGCTCATTGCGCCTTCAGCTCCAGGTAGTTTAAGATCGTATCCAACTGTTCTTCCAGCATTTTCTTCCCATCCTTCCATACCTTATTGGTAGAATCAACCTGTACAGTGAACATCAGTATACCGGTAGGATGAAGCTCTCGATAATTAGACACATTATATTCAATCCGTAGTTTTTCTCTAATCCTGTAATCTATTTTTATTCCGAATATGACAATGTAATGGTGATGATACTCTTTAATAAGTTGATGTCCCCTTGCTCGTAGTAGCTTAATAATAGTATCCATAAACCTTAACGCCCTCCCCATTAAATTCTTTGATACACGCATTGGTACACCTTCCACACTACGGTATATTCCTTCATAGCTGTAATCTCTTTTGAAGGAGCTTTTTGTTTGACGGATGAGGATATCCATATGGCTCATTTTTTCAGGCACAACAAAATTCAGCCTTTTAGCTTCCTTGATAGCATTTAAAAAGTATTGCTTATCAGGTAGCTTGTTATTTTTTTCATAGCCTTCATGAATTGTAATCGTCTCATTCTCCTTATACTTCTTATTGGATAATTTGGTTTTGGTAGGTTTGTAACCATATTTGATTTTCTGCCAGTAGCCCACGGGTGGCAAAGAAATATCCTTCTTTACACATTGCTTCCTGATCCCGTTATCACTGATATGGTATTTCTCAGCTAAATGAGTCACAGGCTCAGACCAAACCAATTCATAAAGCTCTTTCCGGGTAAATACAATTTCTTTCATAGTAAGTTCTTTTAATACTAAAAGTTACTACATGTTTGCCCCAATGGCTATAAAGAGGTTTCTCTAAAACTTGTGACCTCACCTTTATTGCTTATATTTTCTTAATGATCAGTAGTATCTATTTATTAGAAATATATTGACCACTAGTTTTATCTTGACAAGGTCCATCGGCATTCCTCACACGTCAGTCGGCAACAGCTGTGCCAGGCCTTTGCAGCCTTTATTTCAGGTCAATTTTTAAGGTAAAATAAAAGCTGCAAAGCCAAAGGTGCCCTTCCATTCATATCATTCAGCAATCAATTATTCAGGTACCATCATATCTTAAAAATGATATTTTCTATTGGGTATAGGGTAGGCGCAGGTCACCCGTCTAATATCTAATAATCTATAATCTAAAAATCTCTTATCTTACTGCCGGCCAGCCTGGCACACCTCTTGCGCTCCCTCCTCTTCGTCATGGCAGCTCCTTTGTGTCCCGATAAAGCTTAGCTACACCTCGTTCCTCGGCAGCTTCACTACATCGGGATCACAACCGCTACCCATATTTGGCTCGCCTGCTCGTCGCTGCGGGCTTCGGCTGCCGTTATTTATTTGCCTCCGCTGCGCTCTGGCATTTTTCAGCGGTAGCCTCGTGTAGAAAACTCATTCCATAATTTTTAAGTAGTCGTCATACAATTGTAAAATCGATCATTATCGCATCCAACCACCATCGATTAAATCCCTTAAAAAAAGAAGAGCCCTAACCATAAAACACCCCAACGGTTCCTGAGCCCTGTCGAAGGACCGTTTCTACATATGCCAGTCCTACATGCTTCGTACCTCACCATTCCCGGCCTGCCACCCTTGCTCCACTCGCAGTCGGCTCGCGCCTCTCCAGGGCCTGTCCGCAAACCGTTTCGCTCCGCTACACTCTCTTGCAGCCAGTCCCTTCCGTCTTTTTACCTTGAACATCTCAAACAAATTAATAATTTATCATTGACCATTCATAATTATGAAGTCAGGCACAAATGGAACTTTCCCTCCATTCCAATGTGTGTCAATTATAGCCCATCATTCATTCCGGTAAAGTCCATTCAAGCCTTTTGCTCCCACTTCAAGGGGGAGCTGCCGAAGGCTGAGGGAGTATACTCCACATAAAACAAGAGTGCCGCCGGGCATTCTGAATCAAATAGTACTTCATAATTAACCCTTAACAATTAATCATTACAAAGTCCGCCGCACCCTTATACTTAAACCAGCCAATCTCAAATATCCTAGGCAACAGCAGTTTTGACAGCCAGTCCAAACATTAATCATTAACCATTATTCATTGATAATTATTTTTAATCGGCCTCCAAAAGGTACACACTCACGGTAACGAGTAAAGGCCGGGCCCTCCGGGTTTCAGCCGATTTTTTTTGATGAGGCTAAACTAGCAAATGAATATTTGACCTAAGTTTAGTGCCGCTATACATTCAAAGGTATTAAAGGAGTGCAACGAACCTTAAGAACAGTTTGAATGGTAAGAGGTATTTATTTCTAGTATCAAAATAAACCGCCCGAAAGCCTTGACTTCTTTTACCGCTCCTGATGAGGTGGATGTTTACGCCGTTTAAAACCACCTTATGCATTAAAAGCGGAGCGAATTAAGGCATTCCATATAAAACTGCAGGATAGACTTAACATTCAAAATGCACACTATTTTGCACAAATACATACTCTTTGAGAAAAATAAATACATGAAGGTTACTTTACAACAAAATATACTAAAACTAACACAACAATATAAACTAAATACAGTACAACCTAAAATACTAATAAAAGCACATCTTTTTTTACTAAATTTGCCACAACAACGAATACTAAAAACAGTAATTTAAGAAACGACCATGGCAACTCCAGCAGAAAAATTAGCTAAATCGTTGGAAGAATTAAAGAAGCTTCAAAACGAAAAAGGCATTGCTATCATTAAAGCAAATGACTTAAGCCGGGTGCATAAAGAAAGGCTGAAAGAAAATGGGTTTATTAAGGAAGTCATAAAAGGGTGGTATATATCAAGCAGACCCGATGAAAAAGATGGTGATACAACTTCCTGGTTTATGTCTTTCTGGTCTTTTGCTGCAGTCTATTTGAATGCCAGATTTCATACAGACTGGTGTTTGTCTCCTGAACAATCATTATTGCTGCTTAGTGGTAATATGACTGTGCCAGCTCAACTTCTTGTGCGCTCACCAAAAGCCAACAACAATAATGTGCTACTCTTACATAGCACTTCTTTTTTTGATTTAAAACTTGAAATTCCCGCTATTGATTCCCGTGATACAATAGAAAGCTTGCAGGTCTATTCATTGGCAGATGGCCTCATAGCTTGCGGGGCTGATTTTTTTAACCGTCATGCGACCGATGCCCGTACCTGTTTATCAATGATCAGAGACGCTTCTGAATTATTAGGTAAATTGCTGAATGGGGGTCATAGCGTTATTGCCGGACGTTTAGCCGGAGCTTTTCGCAATATCGGAAATAATTCGATTGCTGATAACATCATCAATACCATGAAAAGCGTAGGTTATGATGTGCGGGAGAACGACCCCTTTGAAGAGGTGCTTGAGATTTCGTTAAATACAAGAGAAACATCCCCCTACGCAAATCGCATTAAATTGATGTGGCATCAAATGCGTCAGGCGGTCATTGATAATTTTCCAAAAGAAAAAAAACAACCATCGAATATAGAGGGGTATCTTTTGGAAGTTGAAGAACACTATACTGACGATGCCTATCACTCACTCTCAATTGAAGGATACCAGGTAACGACAGAGCTGATTGAACGTGTGCGTGGGGGCAATTGGAATCCCGATGACAATGAAGTGGATAGCAAGGAACGAAATGCAATGGCTGCCCGGGGATACTATCAGGCTTTCCAGGCCGTGAAGAAAAGCATTAAATCCATTTTGGAAGGAGAGCAGGCTGGTGATGTGGCTGATAAAGACCATAGCACCTGGTATCGCGAATTATTTGCTCCCAGTGTGACAGCAGGATTATTAAAACCGGCCGATTTAGCAGGTTATCGTAATAATCAAGTTTATATAAAAGGTTCGATGCACACACCTTTAAATCCGGATGCCGTGCGGGATGCCATGCCAACCCTCTTTGAATTATTAAAAGAAGAAGAGGTGCCAGGTGTGAGAGCTGTACTGGGACATTTTATCTTTGTCTATATCCATCCCTACATGGATGGCAATGGACGAATTGGTCGCTTCTTATTTAATACCATGTTAGCTTCTGGTGGGTATTCATGGGCTGTTGTTCCTGTTGGTCAACGCGATGCTTACATGGCCGCCCTGGAAAAAGCAAGCGCAGGCCAGGATATCACAGATTTTGCCAGGTTTCTTGGTGAATTAATTGAACCTGATATAAAAGATGATTTGTAAATCCTTTCACCTTTTCCCTTCTGTCTTCCACCTAAGCAATCATATCACAAACCAGTCCCTAAACCCAGTCTAACAAATTTTTATACAGTTTATAATTCCTCTTCCAAACCTCCATATCCAATCCCGCACAAAAAGGCTTCCTTTTATCCAGATCACTGTGTTGAATCACTTCAATCTCGTGATACTGCTTCTCTAATTGATTAACCAACTTCAACGAACTATTCAACTGCTCATGAGTAAACTGCCCCGACTTCCCGATCAGACAGATTCCGATAGAATGACTATTAAAGCCCTTAATATGAGCCCCCATCTCTTTACCCGACACCACCGGATCATCATCCAACGGTCGACCGGTTTCAATGTGCCCATTGAAATCAGCATGATACAGATTAGCAGCTATCCAACCATTGAGAATCACATAATGATAACCAATACCGGACCAACCACGTCCTTGATACCGTTTACCATCTTGAATAACCTCCTGTGCCGGTAATGAATGCCATTTAGAAACTAATGCCGCGTTTCCAAATGACGAGTCCGAACAATGTAACACCACCTTTACCATTGGATCGAATTTAAAGAATGATCAATACTATTTTTATCACCTGGCTTCGACCTCTTCGATGACTGATGAGTAGCCCTGTTTGATGTTGAGATTTGCAAATTCCCGAGCATCGGGAAGGCCTGATTCCATAATTGTCGAGTTCCACGCTTCTCCATGGAACGACCAACAGCATACACACCAACCACACCGGCCCAGGCTGCCAGGAAAGTCTTAAAAATAGCATCCGATCCCTCAATGATACTCAAAGCATTCTCCCCCAGCTCCAGTTGATCCAATACAACATGCCGAATCCCGAATAACTCCAACAGGATAAAAAACAACCCCACATAAATAACAGTAGGACGGGCCCGTTTGGTATATCGATCCCCCTGCTGCAGTTCAGCCACCAAAATGTTTTCCTGTGCTTTCAATTCAGCACGGATAGTCTGCTCAACCTCACTCTCCCGTTTTTGAGTGAGTTGTTCCATCTCAGCTAGAAACTGACGTTGATTCTGACTATGTTGCTCTTCAATCCGTTTAATCTCCAATTCAAAAGCCTTTTTCTCATCCGGATTGGTAATAAACCGATCCACCACATCCGACAGCGAATCCAAAATATTCGTTCCCGATCCGGTTAAAAACTCACCTATTTTTTGAATTAACTTCATAACAAAAGTTTTAAATGACGATTAATATTCACTCACAGTTAAAAAGCCCGGACGTCGGACTTTGTACAACGGACTTGTTCCCTCCCATTGTTAAGGGGATAGCCTGTCCCGCAAGGCCGGAGGGGTACCTTCTGCCTACTGCCTAAAAACTACTACCTAAATAAAAAAAGCCCCCAGACTAATCCAGAGGCTTCCCATCACAAACCACAAACAAACGCCTAACCCTTGGGCGAAAACATCCTATGTGAAAAAACTTGTTGTAGTGCCGATCAATGATTAACGAATACTCAGGAGCAGAGCGAACTGGGTATTCATTGTCAATCACTTATCGGTAGAAAAAAAATATCTTCGAAACAACTTCTTCAATAAAAGCGAAACCAGGAAACTGACAACCGTACCCAATATGGCATAAAAGATCGTTTCCAGAATACCACCAAATGAGATACTCATAAACACACTCACCAGGCTACCTCCTAAAAATCCAGCCTTACCACCAGTATTCACATGTTGTTCCGTCATGAATCCTTTCATTTAGAAGTTATCAATCTTTTCCTCCCATTTTTTAAGGGGAGAGCCTGTCCCGCAAGGCGGGATGGCCGAAGGTCGGAGGGGTACCTGTTCTTGCACCTCTTCCATTAAGGCAGATCCACTACAACCACAGCCAACGGGTTCGACTCCTTATTGTTCAACAAGTACATTTGCCCGTTCACCTCTTGGTAATACTCAACACCAAACACCACGAAAACCGGTAAAGTACTGTTGGCTGTCACATTCGTCTCAACTACCAAGTTTGTCTGGGTGATTGCATCATAAGCCAAATCCCCACTCTCAGCCACATCTACCTCATAAGTGCCATTCTCAAAATCAAGGACTGCTGTACCTAACACAAATCGAAAATGAGTGGCTCCATCTACCTGACCAATATCCTGATTAGGAACAAACTCAGAAATCGTTACACTACACTCCCCGTCGGCACGGACAAATGCAACAGCATACGGTGTTCCAACCACTGCTTCCAGTCCAATAGCATTGTTAAACTCGAACCCATCCAATAAAGTAAGATCACCATCCACCACAGTACGCTCCCCACGAAGGTTAGTACTATCCGCATGAATCACCTCCAGCATTTGCTTCGACAAACGACTGGCCACCCGTTTATCCGCCGATTTGGAAATCGGTACCTTCAGTGCATTGCGCAATACCTTACCCGCCTTACCGGCTCGTCCGAATTCAGCTCCATTCTCACGGGTACGTGCAAATGCAGGATCCTTCTTAATACGGTCACCATCCACACCACCTTTTTCCCGGGCATAATACTCACTCCCGTTTTTGTAGAAAGACAAGTCCCCAACGCGTCCTTCCAGTTTGATTATTCCTTTCTGCCTTGCCATAACAAATAAAATTGAGTTAATAACAGAAAATTAAGTTCATAATAAACAGAATCCAAATCATCCTGTCCATTCTGTCCAAAACGGGTCAATATGTATGTTTATGGGGATGATGCTGCCAGGCTGACCTATATTAGAAGTAGGCATAAAGTAGTGCAACAGTATAGATAAAGTAGGGATACAGTATGGTAAAAGTCAAATTGAACCGAATGTGCATATATCCTAAGGATGTGCAACGCATCACCGGCAAAAGGGAGAAATCAGGTCGCCGCTTATTAAAGAAGATACGTAAGAAATTGGGTAAAAAATAAAGCACCGGTTCATCACAAAAGAGGAATTTGCCACTCATTCGGGCCTCACTCCGGAAGTCATTAATCCCCTCCTTTAAAATAACCGTTTTTCATGAATGTATCATCTTTCTGAATATTTAAATAATGCAGATGTAATTTATTGACACAACTACAAATTTCTAGAGGTTTTCGATAATTTAGCAGTAGTCATAAAGTATGACAACGGTATAGATGAAGTATAGATACAAGTAGTATGACCATCAAATTGAACCGAATTTGCATCTATCCCAAAGATGTGCAACGCATCACCGGGAAAAGTGAGAAATCAGGTCGACGTTTATTGAAGAAAATCCGTGAGCAGTTGGGTAAAGAAGAGCACCAATTCATTACCACAGAAGAATTTGCCGATTATACTGGTATCACTTCTGAACTGATTCAACAATACCTCACGGATTGAACCAATTACAAGGCTATTCTCTCACCCCTACTTCACAGTTACTTACCCCATTTATTTTAAAGCTAAATAGCTCTGTTTAACCTCTTTTATGCTAAGTGCTTTAATCCAAAAACTGACGATTCACTTCAAGCCTTATTTAAAATCACTGGAAACGAATACCAATCACAGCCTTTACCCATAAAATAAGACACATTTTAGCGCTATTTAGTGGACATCCACAACCCCTATTCACTATCTTTGTGAGTGTCAAAGGACAACAAACAGTAGTAAACAATAATGAATTTAATGCGACCTATTCGGTGACCTCCTCAAAACGAGGCCTTCATAAAACACTGAACCGCAGTCGATTTACAGAACAGATTCGAATCCCGCCGGAATCACCAGAAGCCCTTCAAAAGGCCACCAAAAACCTGTAAATCGTCTGATTTACAGGTTTTTTCATTTTGAACCAAATCGGATAAAAGCAGTTAAACTGGGATCATGTTGAAAATCTAGTGA
>JAEINY010000461.1 GCA_016342595.1 Marinilabiliaceae bacterium | reverse complement strand
CTGTTGAAATGTTGTTGTGAATATGGAAGGCAATCGATTAAGTGACACTAAAAATTTTGAACGGTTTTTCATGGAGTACCATGACCGATTGGTACTCTATGCCTCAAAGTTTGTCAATAACCGGGAGCTGGCCATGGATCTGGTGCAGGAAGCTTTTACCAAATTATGGGAGAGCCGGCAGGAGGTGGTGATCAACATCTCGGTGAAAGCCTATATTTATAAGGTAGTGCACAATCTTTGTATGAATCACATTGAGCAACAAAAGATCAGAACCCAACATCATGCAGCCATTTATGACGAATTGAAAGAGCTGGAATGTCACTTCTTCAATGGGGAGACGAGTTTACTGCAGCAGGAGTTGGGGGATAGTATCCAACAAAGTGTGAATGCCTTGCCGGACGATTATCGCGAAGTCATCGAGCTAAGACGATATGAAGGGCTGAAAAATAAGGCCATTGCGGCACAATTGAACCTGCCCTTACGAACCATTGAAACGCGTATCTACAGAGCTCTAAAACAACTGCGAATAGAGTTGACTAAACGCTTAGAGGGATAATATACCATCTGTAGTGCACGCAGTTTATTAACACCAGACTTTAGTCTGGTGCTTTTGACCGCAGGAGGGCTAATGCCAACATCCGGCTTTAGTCTGGTGCACGTTCCTGTGCTCCTGCATGCTTCAGCAACCAAATCTTTGGTGAGTAACCCTGCCTGCAAGCTGCAGCAAAGAAATCTCAGGCGAGCAAAGCTTCCTGCAAGGTGCAGGAAAGAAATCCTGGTTGAGGAAACCGTCCTGCATCGTGCAGGAAGAAAATCTAAGCTTAGGAAATCGTCCTGCAAGGTGCAGGAGCTTTTGTGGGACACAAAAAAAGAGTAGGTCATGCGCAAGTGGATGACCTACTCTTCATCGAATCTTCAGTAAATGCCTTATTCCACAATCAATTCATCCGTAAAGATGAAGACCCCCTGATTTTTCACTTTTTGGTAAGGTGCCTTAACTTTTATGTAGTGACAGGTAAGCGGATCAAATTCTAATGCGAATACTTTTGTTTTAATATCTGATGTTTTAGAAATATTACCATTTTTGGCGGTTTTCCATGCTTTTATGGAGGTGAAGCTCTTCCCGTCATCTGAAACCAATACTTCCAGTCCTGCAGGGAAATAGATACCTGCTCCGGTCTCTTCGATACAACTCAATCCAATTTTTTGGATTTCAGTGGCCTCATCGAAAGTGATGGTGGCCTCAAAGTCTTTACTCAGGATACCTAACCATTTGCCATTGCCCCATTTATTGCCGCCAAAATCGGTATCGACCAAAGTATAAGGGCCTTGAGCAGCATATTTTTCAGCAGGTTGGGAGTGCAGTTCTACTTTAGCGCCTCGTGCTTTATGCAGAATAGCCTCTTTCACCTCGGGTTGCCCCATCACCTGACCATCTTTTACAGCGATGGCTTTGACAGTGGCAGATGTATCCAAAAGAAATGGTTGGGTATAAGGAGTAGCTGTTGCCGGTGTCGGCTCGCTGCCATCCAAAGTATAATAGATGTCGGTATGTAATTCTGTTTCCAGCGTTACGGTGGTCTGTTTGGTGGATTGATTCAGCTCAAATTGAATAGTGGGCCGCAGGGCACTGTTGGCATAATTGATACCCATGGTCTGGTAACGCCGGAGCATTCCATTCATTTTATTTCGGAAATGGGCCCAGTTTTTCGTTCCCTTGGGTTGCCAGGCTATTTCAGCTAAGGCAGCGATACGTGGAAACAACATGTACTCCACTTGTTGTGGATCAGGCATGTATTCTGTCCAGAGGTTGGCTTGTACACCCATTATCAATTGCTCATATTCTTCTTCTAAACCAGCTGGTACCGGTTCGTAATCATATACTTTTTTAAGCGGGGCAAATCCACCAAAGGCTTTAGGCTCTTGTTTGCTCAATCCCTGGTAATGATCAAAATATAGGTGAGAGCCTGTGGTTAATACGACAGGATGCTCTTTTTTCAGACAATCAGACACGCCTTTAATAGAACCCCAATACATAATTGTTGCGGAAGATGACAACTCACCTTCCAGTATTTCGTGCCAGCCAATGAGTTT
>JAEINY010000042.1 GCA_016342595.1 Marinilabiliaceae bacterium | reverse complement strand
CAATTATCAATTTGAATCGGACTACGGACTGCGGACTGCGTATTCCGGATTTATATACCAATCATCAGTTCCCCTGGAAAATTGGTATTTCGCATTCTGTCAGTAGTTTTAACGCTTTGTCCTTGTCGGATAATAATAATTCATTTTCCTCCATGCCCCAATCAATGTTCAGTTGCGGATCGTTCCAGGCAATGCCGGTATCGTGTTCAGGGGCGTACCAGTTGTCGACCTGATAGCTGAAGATGGCCGATTCACTCAGTACCACAAAACCATGGGCAAAACCACGGGGCACAAATAACTGATGTTTATTTTCACCAGACAGTTTAATAGTGAAATGTTTTCCAAAAGTTGATGACTCTTTGCGCAGATCAACCACCACATCCAGCACTTCCCCTTCCACACAGCGGACGAGTTTGGCCTGGTTAAACGGTGGTTTCTGAAAGTGCAGACCTCTTAAAACTCCTTTTGTTGATTTGGACTCATTACTCTGTACAAACTGTATGGGGCCAATATGGGCTTCGAACTCTTTCTGATTGAAGGACTCCAGGAAATAGCCCCGTGAATCGCCAAATACGGTGGGTTCAATGATTATCAGATCTTTTATGGGTGTATTTATGAATTTCATAATTGTTGCTGCCTGAAATAATATAAGAATTTTAATTCGTTTGTCTGGAAATAGACAATTGATACAGCAAATATAACCAATCTTGATGGAAGACCGGGAAATGGCAATCTTTTTACGAGAAAATCCTTTATCGTAGTAATCGGTTAGGGTGTTTTCTGTCTTTTTTATTAACCACAGATTACGCGGATTATCGCGAATTTCTTACTACCCTCTGTGTCTCCCTATTCATAGGGAGAAGAAATGCTTCTTCCGATATTTAGATCATTCGGACTGCGGACTTTCTATCCCGGACTTTTTTTAGTCTCAACTTTCGCCAATGTTCCAATCGGTTGATCAAATCCTTTCGGTGGCTGAAAACCCCGGAAGCGATAAATTGAAATAAATGAACCTCCTTGTTGTTTGGATGTAGAAGCTTGTGGTTTCTGTGAAACGCCAGGCGCATTATCCAGGGATCTATGCATGCAATTATTTACGCACTCCGGACTTTTAATTATCTTCGCACAAAGACCTGAATATGCCAAAAAAGAAAATTCTCATATTTATCGATTGGTTTTTACCTGGATACAAGGCAGGTGGGCCGGTGCGTTCCATGGCTAATATGGTCGAGTACCTTATGGAGGAATATGATTTTTTTATTGTTACACGAAATACCGACTATACCTAAATAAAACCTTATACCACCGTTCAGAGTAATTGTTGTGTGTAATTTCTGGATAATTCAGGTAATTTGTCAAATTCACCATTGATCAGTGCCAGTTTTTTCTTGCGGCTCCATCCTTGTATTTGTTTTTCCCTGTAATACCGATTACCAATCAAAATGAGCAATAAAACATCGCTCTTTGATTGCGTATCGGCATTTACCACTAGTAATAAACAAAATGCTTTATCAATCATTTTGTTATACTATTGGTATAAAAGGCCACATCAATTCGATCGTATTCTTCAAAATAGACTAGTTTAACAGGCAGGTGTTTTTTAGTGAAGTTGGCTCCCTCACCAGCCTGGTGTTGTGCCAGACGACGATTCAGGTTTTTTGTGCTTCCGGTGTAGAACTGACCATTACTACATTCTAATATGTACATAAACCCTTTCATGGAATGTAAGTTAGGGAAAGAAACTATCTTCGACAAGCTCAGATATCTATTTCGACAGGCTCTGTGTCCTTTTTTCTACAAGTTCCCTGAGCCTGTCGAAGGGGGCTTGTGGAAACAAAGGTTTTTACTATTTTTGGTACCCAATGAATGGCAGCAAACAAATAAAAGTCACCTACTTCTTTCGCAAATCACGCTCGCAATACTTTAGTATCGAAAAGGTATTTGAGCAGGTGATGGCACATTTGCCTGAGTTTGTTGAACCACAGGTTTATAAATTGAAAAACGGAACATCCGGCTGGTGGGGACGTTTGAAAGCCTTGATGGAAGTGAGGCGTAACAAGGGTACCATTAACCATATTACTGGTGATATCACGTTTGTAGCCCTGGCTTTACCTAAGAGGAGATTGGTGGTGACCTACCACGATCTGGAATCACTGACCCAGTATAAAGGGTGGCAACTTGGCTTATTAAAATACTTGTGGGTAATTCTGCCGGTCAGGCGGGCAGAAGTGGTAACCGCCATATCAGAACATACCAAGGAACAACTCATTCAATGGACAGGGTGTCATCCTGATAAAATAGTGGTGGTGCCTAATCCGCTACCTGAAGAATTAGAATATACACCAAAGGCGTTTAATACAGATGAGCTTGCTGTGTTGGTGATGGGGACAAAACCTAATAAGAATGTGGAGGGGGTAATGGAGGCAGTTAAAATGATTAATGATGAAGGATTAATGGTTGATGAAGGGAGAGAGTTGCCCTTCGACTCTACTTCGACTGTGGCTCAGCAAGCAGCTCAGGGTGCAATCAGCGGATTCAAGTTAATTGTGGTGGGGAAAATGTCTGATGAGCAGAAGGACCTGGCAAAGCAATATAACTTAGAAATAGAAAATCTGGTACACGTGCCTTATGAAGCTATATTGGATGCCTACAAGCGTTGTGACTTACTCTGTTTTCCCAGTTTTTATGAAGGATTTGGATTGCCTATTATAGAAGCACAAGCCATTGGGCGACCTGTGATTACCTCTAATTTTGGTGCTATGAAAGAGGTGGCCGGGGAAGGCGCGTTGCTTGTCAGTCCTTTTAAAATTGGTGATTTAAGAATGGCGATTATCGAATTGATTACCAATCAGAAGTTAAGAGATGCATTGATTGAAAAGGGGAAGGGGAATGTGGAGCGGTTTCATGGCCACGTTATTGCTGAAAAGTATGTTGAGGTTTATGGGTGTTTGCGTCTTGGCAATTAGGTTTGTAGGTTGTTTTGTGTATTTATTATAATTCGAATTGCAGGTTAACCTGATCGCTTACAGGCTTTTTAGTTAAGCCCTATTTTGTAGATAAATACTCCTTTGCTGTCATGACCGGGATCTTTGAAAGTTTAAAATCTTTGATGTTTCGGGTTATGATCATGTTTAGTCTATTTTCTACGGCAGTATAGTATTGAATGGCATCTTCAAAATCCTTAAGTGCGTTACACTTCTTAAGGCCCTTTGATTATGTATCGGCATCTACCAGCGCAGTTTGAAATTCAAATGGTATAATTGGTACACAATAGTAAAAAAATGTACTATCTTTGTAATTACTGAAATGGTTTGATATTATGGAAGTAGCAGTGTGATTCACAATGCTCCCATTTTGCCAGTGATCGGTGGCTAATCTCACGAACAAAGCTGTTTTATTCCCAGAGTAACGTCCTTCTCTAAGGATTGTTCGGTATTGATAAAAAAATAAGATGAAGGAAAACGAACAACCGCAGAGCAAATAGTAGATGTTAGAGCTTGCAGTGAATGGGTGAAGACGCAACAATTTTTATCCACGAATTACACAAATGGCGCGAATGATCAAAGTTGCGGAGTCAATAGAATGCTGTAAAATTATTTTATATCTTTTATTTTCACAGGATTTTGACGGCAATCAAACACAGATGCGATAGTGATTAAGTTATTCTCTTGCCAATATATTATTTTGTAGTTTTTCTCAATCAAATATCTGAATTCTTCATGGTATTCTATTAAAAGTTCTTCTTTGGGGCCTGCTAAAGGATTATTATAAAGAACTTCAACCCGTTCAATAATACCGTTTACAATTTTCTCTGCTATTATTGCGTTACTTTTCCAATAGTAATAATCATGAATTTCCTTTAATTGCTTTTCAGCAAATTCAGACCATTCAATACTTATTTCCATGATTTGACCTTATTTTTCAACTTCTGATGTGAAATAACACGATCATTAGCTTTATCCAGTTTGGCCTGGTCGATCATTTCATGAAATTCACCTACTGACATTGGTTTAACCGCCATATCGTGGTATTTCATTTTTTCATTTCGAAGAATAATCTCTAACTTTTCAATGATGTTTTCATCAGAAATCTTTAGGAATTCTTCAATCAAATGCAATTTCCTTGCTTGAATATTCATTGTTTTCTCAATTACTTATTTACAAAGATAGTCAATTTTCATGCAGTCAGATGTTTCTTTCATGACGTGCTTAAAAATTAAGACTGTCGAGATCTATGCGAACGATTGTACTTGCTCCAATGATAACGAGTTCCGGAAGTTACCCATGAGTGTTAGAAACATCAAAACTTGGCTTTTTTGGCAAGTTCTTTTTACCACAAATTTCACGAATAACACAAATAAAAAACTGCTACGCAGTTAGTGTTTTCCAAGGGAAAACATATTTGTGGAATTTGCATCATTTGTGGTTTGTTTTAAACTCATCTGCTTAATATTTATACCGATTACTAATCATATCCGATAGCTATCGGATGAGCGATAAAACATCGCTCTCTGATTATGTGTCGGCATATACTAGTGTAATTTGAAATTTAAATGGTATAATTGGTACACAATAGTAAAAAAATGTACTAACTTTGTAGTTACTTAAAGGGGGAAGAGATTATGGAAGTAGCAGTCATTAAAATCGGAAATTCCAGAGGAATCAGACTTAGTAAAACCATGCTGGAAAAATATAGCATAAAGGATACGGTAGATTTGATAATGGAAAAAGGTCAGATTGTGATTAAACCCATATCTAAACCCAGAAATGGTTGGGAACAAGCTTTTAAAGAAATGTCAGATAATGGAGATGATCGATTGCTTTTTAATGATGTGTTTGAGGATGAACAATTAGAGGAATGGAAATAAAGCAATATCAGATAATTCTGGTTAATTTAGATCCAACCTTAGGCAGTGAAATAAAAAAAACACGACCATGTGTAGTGATCTCACCAAATGAAATGAATAAATATTTGCGGACGATTGTAATTGCTCCCATGACAACGAGTTCCAGAAGCTATCCAACCAGAATTGAAATTAAGCATGATAATAAAATCGGGTGGGTTGTATTGGATCAAATACGTACCATTGATAAACAGAGAATTGTCAAGGAATTAGGACGCTTGAGTAAACCTGAAATAAAAGAACTAAAATTAGTTTTGAGAGAAACTTATGTTGATTAGTAATAATCATGAATTTCCTTTAATTGCTTTTCAGCAAATTCAGACCATTCAATACTTATTTCCATGATTTGACCTTATTTTTCAACTTCTGATGTGAAATAACACGATCATTAGCTTTATCCAGTTTGGCCTGGTCGATCATTTCATGAAACTCACCCACTGACATCGGTTTAACCGCCATATCATGGTATTTCATTTTATTAATGGGGCAACCTACTGATATATGAAACACCTAATTACAATATATCAACTGCTTCGCAGTTTTCTTTAAAGGAACCGCGAATTTAACGAATTACACGAATTCGTTTTCCGCCGGAAAACGTTAATTACCAGAAATTTTAATAATTCGTTTAATTAGCGTAATTCGCGGTTTAAAGAAAAAATTTATTTGATTGGAAGCAAAGTAAAATAATTACTTGAATTTAGAATTTGAAGCACTAGTGGAATGATTTGCACAAATTAATTGTAACACAGAGCTGCACAGAGGAAAATACAAATACCAAAAACAATTTCGTATTGAGATCACTGAGGTGGTTTCGCTTCGCTTCAACCGGAATGCACTGCTATATAATTAACACCTGAATTTATTCATTTTTGTATTATACTCGATAGTGTAACCTGCCATCCAAGGTGCGATGCGCCTAATTGCAATAGCGTTAAAAACGGTGTAGTGGAGATAATTCTGGTTAATTTAGATCCAACTTTAGGTGTATTAGTACAATGGCACTTCAGGCAGTAGTTATCTTGGTTCATTCATATGCTAATCCTCTAATGTGCTAAATCTCTAACTCTCTATATTCGAATCCCCCATTGCCGCTTAATAAACCACAACAAGCCAAACACCAACATGCTGGCCTTGGTGAGGTGATTGAGGACTACAGCAAATTCAGTTTCAGCTTTCACTACTTGAAGAAAGAGGATGGGACTCCAGATGAGTATGGTTGGAAAGCTATTGCTCACATCCCATAGTTTCTTCCAGAACCAGCCAATAAAAAGACCCCACAAAAACATAAAGAGAATACCTCCACTGCGACCATAGTTGGCGTACCCCTCCCCAATAATACTGATGCCCATAGAGGTATTATCGCCTAATGATAGCCCTGTATATCTGCGGAAGTTTTCCTGCCCACCTGCCTTTTTTTTATTAGGCGCCAGAAATCGTGGTAGCAGGCTGGATTCAACCCCTTCCCAGATGGTATTACCATTGGCAAAGGGTTCTTTTTGTGGAACATGATTCATAACAGCTGAAATGATCCAGCCCTGGTTCAAACGCACATTCATGTCTTCTTCTCCACTGGGATTGATGATGCTTCCAGAGCTCCATTGCTGGGTGGCCAATCCTAAAAAAAGTGCCGTCTTATTGCCTGTATAGCCTTGTTTCCAGACCATGTTTCGGTACTCGGCTTTTACAGATTGAATGGTCATGGCCAGGAAGATACCCGCTATTGCCACACTTAATTTTTTAATAAAACTAAGTTGCATCTCCCGGGCAACAAAAGTAAAGGATAACATGGCCCAAAGAAGGAGGTCATGAAACATACCGGCAGCTATGGAGGCAACAGCAGTAAAGCCCATGGTGACCCAGAAGATAAGCCAACGGTTGGGTTTATCAGAAAAAAGGAGATAGATCACCCCAATGTACTTGACATTGGCCAAAAGGTAAAATATAAACCGAAGGGAAGCCGGTAAAAAGGATGAGAAAGAAGGGATAATTAGTCCGCCCACGATAAACACATAGGGGAGTTTGGGATAGTTATCCAGCAGGTTGCTCACGCGCTGACCAATGTCATCCAGGTTGGAATGATCTTTAAACAACAGAGTACCTGCCCGGAAAGCCAGGATAGCCGGCACTACAAAGGACATATAGGTAGACTCGTCTACATACATGTGGTATTTATAGTGGTGAGCTTCATTCACATAATCGATATAAGGACCGACGATCCATTGCAGGGCCGACATGGCGGTCATTAGATCTACAATGGGGATGCGTTGCCCCATCCCATCAATTACCCGGAGGAAATAAAATAGGGCCAAACCTAAACCAATGGCACTCCAAAAATAAGTACCTGTTACTAAAAAAATAAGGGCCAGTATTCCGGAAAAAAGTATGTTATTTTGATTAGGCATTCTTTAAAATTATCTACAGTATGCAGTAAAGATAGGCAATTTGGTTTATCTCAATGGCTCGTCAGGGCATTAGATTATCAGAATAGTCGACCCTTTATAGTGCTATTGATCTAATACTCTTTTAATAGCTTTTACAATGGCTTCAAAACTCCATTCAGAAATCTGTTGCTGACAACTTTCTTTTGTTATTTCATTATCTTCAATTTGTTGTATTAACAGAGATAGTTGATGAGACAGGTCTTCAACATCTCCTGCTTTGAATATCCGGTTGGGTATCAAGGCTAAATTGTTAGCGCAGCCTACTTTATCAGATACTATCACCGGACGGCCACATGCCAGTGCTTCGTTAACGGCAAGTCCCCAAGTCTCAGTGGTGGATGGCAAGCAAATTATATTTCCCAGACGATATAAGACTGGCATTTGTGACTGATTCTGAAATGGGATAAATAATACATTGGGATTGTTTTGCGCCGTGAATTTAATTTCTTCATCTAATGGGCCATCACCAACCATAATTAGTTTAATTTTGTTAACCATGGAAGGGTTTGCGTTTTTTTCTAACAAATTAAAAGCTATTGGTAAAATAACCGGATTTTTTCTTGGCTCAAATTTACCGGCAAAAAGTATGGTGATGTCCTGTTCTTTAATTCCTAGTTCAGATCGCCATTGCGTGGCTTTCTGCTCGTATAGTTTTTCCGGACTGTCGTTAAAACGATCGTTATCGATGGCATGAGGGACAAAAGCCAGTTGATCTTCTGTGAGCCCATGGCATTTGAAATAGGCTTTGTTGTTTTGGCCGACGTAGAGAGCTGTGTCAATGTAAGAATAGATGTAGGTGAGGAAGGCTTTACGGATTTGAAATTTAATAAAAGATTTGAGATTTGAGATTTGAGATTTGAGAGTCTTTTTCCTGATACTTGATACTAAAGTCTTGATACTTTTAATATCATAATCCAGCAAGGTGCTGTCGCCCCTAAACATGACAGGAATACGACCCTTAAAATAGCGCATGGCTTTAAAGTGGGCCTGGAAATTCCAGCCGAAGACCAATATATGGGAGGCTTTCCAGTCTTCAATTTCTTTGTTGAGTGTGGGGCAGTGAATGCCTCTGAAATGGCTGGTGCCAGGATTTTTAGCTTTGTTCTCAACAAAGGTGTATTCGTATCCGTCCAGCAGGGGGATATCCCACTCTATGGCTTTCCCGAATTTCTCATCAAACAAGTCAGTTTGCCGTTGGCTCCAGGTGTAAAACACCTTCAGTTCGATGTCAGGTTCTTTAGCTAACAAGACGAACAATGGGGCGTTGTATTGGATGGAGTGGGTGGAGATAATTGCTAGACGTTTTTTCTTCATAACAGCAGAATTTATAAACCGCAGAGTAAGCTGAGTAATAGTGTTCGCTAAGGGCGCAGAGTATTCATTATAAGTTATTGACTATTCTTTTAATACCTTGTTTTAATAGGGCGACATTAAAATTGATGAGTAAGCCCAATTTATAATTACCCAATTTCAGGTAAGTGAGCGTTTGTGCCATATGCACATCATTTAATGATTCTACGCTTTTCAATTCAATAATACCGTTTACTAATCAAAATGCGCCTTTAGTGCGTTTCACTTCTAAACGCCCTTTGATTATGTATCGGCATTATACCAGTGCAATTTGATATTTAATTGGTATAACTACTTTGTTTTCCACTAAAATATCAATCCTGTAGCCACATTCAAGCTTTACATCTTCGAAAACCAATGGCATCGGTTTTTCTTTCTCAATACATAGTCCAGACTGTTCTAGTTTATAGGCCAAACATTCCTGATAGGCCTTTTCTAATAACTCAGGACCTAAAGTCTTATGAATAACTATTGCTACTCCTATTATTTTTGTAGCTATTTCGTTCTCAGTCATACTTATTTTTCTTTGCGATTTCTCAGCGAACTCTGCGGTTAAATCACTCTTTCGATGGCTTCCACCAATTTCTTAGTCGACTCCCTGGCTGAATACTGATCCAAAGCCGATAAATCAGGTTGCCAGGTCTCCGATTGTAGACGTTTTAATATAACTTCCTTAAAACTTTCCACAATATCCTCGTGATTCATTTCCGGTTTGTAGCGTACTGTAAACTGATCAGCATGACAATATTCCATAACTTTTACAGCACTACTTTTATAATGAAACACACTAACAACGGGCCGTTCACTCAAGATGGACTGATAGGTTTTACTAGCAGTATAGTGTTCTTCAGTACTTCCAATCATCATAACAGTATTGGCTGCAGCTAAAAAGTTTAGTACCTGTAAAAAGGGGAAACGTTCGCGGTTTTCAAACACGATGTCCTCAATACCATGGTCTTTTGCGTAAGCGGTGATGCGTTTGGCGGGGTAAGGGCCTGTACCAATAAACCATAGCTGAATATTTTCGTCCCACTTTCCTTCGTTTCTCAATATAGATATTGCTTTAAAAAAAGCATCCATTAAAATGTGACTATTGGGCAGAAAAGCACCTGCGTAGAGCCAGATCTTTGAAAGATGAGAGGTGAGAGGTGAGAGGTGAGTTTCGTTGGTTGATAGGTTGTGCGTTTGGGAGGTTAGTAGGTTGTGAGACGATTGATCATTGCTAACTGATGACTGATGACTGAATTTTTCCCAGGGGTATTCCAGCTTATCCAGTTTGATTTGATGATCCTTTGGATCGAAGCCATAGGGCATGGCAACGTGAACTATTGGTCGATTTGTTGATTTGTTAATTTGTCGATTTGCCGATACAGAATTGTTCCTATTAGAATCCGATTTAAGTAATTCATTGGCAATAGCCGGGAAATTACGTTGGATTACCGGAGCATAGTAAGGGGTGGAAACCCCGCTGATGACGCTCACTTTTTTGATGGCGATGGGTTCCAGTAGGCGGGCGATCCATTGACTGAGACGGGCTCGCAGGTTTTTCTGGTTGCTGATATCGCGTACCCAGGGATCGATGTAATCAATGCCATAGGGGACTTGTGTTTTTTCGTAGAGTAAACGGCCCAGTAGGGCATTATAAAACGAGGGGATAGGAAGCCAGATAAAATCGATGGATTCATTTTGAAGAATTCGTTTTGCCTCTTTGTATAATTGAAAAAAGGCCCTTAGGCCAATATCTCCAATAATTCGGGGTTTAGTCACCTTAAGAGCTTTTATTCGAGTAACTTCAAAGTCTTTGGAAAAAGTCTTTTCAAAATCAATATCAGGAGTTTCTTCAAAGTAATCGGCTTTCACAGTGAGCACCCGTGGTTTCCATCCAAATTCTTTCAGGAAGTTACCGATTAAACGCGGGCGTTGAACACCAGCTAGGTTAGCCGGGTGCCAGTGGGGGTATATTATTAAGATGGTTTTCATTTGTTAGGCTATTAGCTTTTAGTGTCCATTGGTACAAGTGCTTAGCTTAGTTTTATAGTAAAGAGGATTTACTCCAAATATCTTTTAATTTATTCGCTTCTTTATCCCAAGCCAGTTTCTTTCCCTTCTCAAAGCGTTTAATTTTTGAATTTCTTATTTCAATTTCTTTTAGTCTAATTTTTTCCAATGTATTTTGCATATCATTTGCTGTTTGACCGCATATCAAACCTACTCCCGGGTTTACTTCCATAAATTGTTGTTGCGCCAATGTGTTTGTCGCAACAATAAACAGGCCTGCCTGAGCATAAGCATAAAGTTTATTCGAAATAGCCAATTGTTTATTCAAATCTGTGGCTGCGATTTCAAGTGCTAACCCTACATCATAGTTGGCGAGTTCTTTATGTAGTTGTATTTGTGAAACGGGTTGTTTAATGTTTATAAACGATTGATTTGGTTTAATCCATTGCTCATAAAAGGAAGGGATACGTGTACCGTATAATGTAAGATGGAAATATTGACTTAATGGTTTTATAGCCTCAATTAATTGTTCCAATCCTCGATTAGCGGAAATATCAACCGAAAACCAAACTAACTCGATTTTGTTTTTTAATGCAGTTTTGTTTTCTGGATGGTTGAACTCTAAAGAAGAGAAAGAATTAGGAACATTAATTAATTGTGAAGATTTACCTATATAAGGGAATGTTTTTTTTGCTTCAGTCATAATAGGTTCACCTGCAAAAGATACATATTTACAATAATGGAATATTTTACTTAGTAGTAGCTTGCGGCGAGATTCTTCATTTTCGGGCTGACACCATGATACTCTTTCTCCCGGATGATAGTCTTCAACATCGAAACCAATCGATCCGATGAATCTCTTCTTGAAAAATAAGATGGGATAGATGGTTGCAGTATTGCGTCCGATTATCCACGAATAGCTTTTATAACTTGAATGAAACAACAGGTATAACCACATCATAATTGTACGCTTGTTTGATGCAAAAGCCGATAGTAATAGATTACTTTTAAAAAATGGCCATAGTTTTTGAGCTATAAGATGACATACTGAACTAATTAGCCAGATCAAAAAGTTGTGGCGGGTGGCATAAATTGTAGTGTGGTTTATTTTTAATTGGTGAGCTAATAGATCATGATTATTATCTGTCCAATTATTAATTTTAAATGCAATTAAATCAACATCAAATCCCATTGATCTGGCCAACTGTATTTCTTTTACCAGACGAGGTTTCATGCTTAAATTGGCGGTTGTTAAAAACAAAACTCTCTTATTCATTAATCATGATTATTTGTACAGATATTTCTGAAATAAGGATATATGTTGTTGGGTGATTACCGGAATGGAAAAACGTTTGATAGCATCTTCCCTTACTTTTTGCCGATCTATGCTATCCAGCTTTTTGATGGCCGCAGTCATTTCTTCGACATTTTTTACCACATAGCCGTTGAGTTGGTTGGTCACGGCTTCTGGTACAGCAGAAATATTAAAGCCAATGACTGGTGTACCACAGGCCAGGCTCTCAATCATTGTATTGGGAAAGGCTTCTACGGCCAGGTTTAAAGGTAGCAGCATTCCTTTTGCGCCCTGTAACCACTTTATTTTCTCTTCGTCATTCACCGGGCCAATATACTTAAATAAAGGATTGGAAAGATGAGGTTTTACGTATTGATCAAAGTAAGACTGATGTTCAGGGGGTATATTGCCTGCGATGACTAACTTTTCATTAGCTGCCAGGGCAGCCTCAATGGCTTCTTTGGTGCCTTTGATGTGTTCAATTCTTCCCAAAAAGAACAGGTAATTCTTTATCCGTCCCGGATCATCCTTAAAAAGGTCTGTATCCACCATGTTGTGTATAATGTGCCATTTCTGTTGGTCAGGTAAATGGTTGATCATGTGACGTCCATTGGCTGTGTAAATAATGCGTTTGCCAATAAGAGTATTGGCCAGTGCGGTGGATTTGGGGGATATGAATCGGCCATACCGTTTGAAAAATACCTTCCTGGTAAGTAGCCAGGAGGGGTAGAGGTATAATATCCTGGAATAACAATAGACCACATCCGGTTTTTCCTGTTTGATCACTTTAAATAACTGAAAAGCGTTAATCAGGATATTCCAAAAACCAATGGATAGTTCCTTTTTCCAGCCGATTAGTTTATCCACTTCAGGTGCTTTCGATGCTTTATTTGCCAGTAGTATTATTTCGTGTCCCTCTTTTTTTAAGCCCTTTATTAAGCCATAGGCTACTCGTTCGGCACCGCCGTATAGGGCAGGGGGTACCGGTATTTCAGGATCGGTGGAGATTAAAATCTTCATTTATAAAGTTTGAGAAGTGATGTATTTCTTAGTGTTTTCATCAATGGTCTTTCAGCATATTTTGTAACTAACCACGCCAATATGATTGAAAAAAAAATTGGTGTCAAAAGTACGATACTATAGTTGTTTGTGTAATCTCTTACAACATTCATAATGATATACCCAATATTTTGATGGAGCAAGTATAATGCATAAGATATTTCTCCCAGAAAAAGAAGGGGTTTTATGCCAATGAATTCAAGCTTATTGTAGACGAAAAAATAGAACAAAATAAAAAATAATGTAATAATAATTTGTTCGGCGTGTGACTTTGAAAAAAAGACATAGGAGATTAGGCAGCAGATGATGAATATGTGATCAATCCATTTTGTCTTAAGAAACTTAAGTTTATAGAAGAAAATTCCTGCCAGAAAGAGAGGACTATAATGCAGGTTGAGATAGAAGCTCTTTAGGGGTATGTGAATAATTTTATTAGATATAAATAGCAGTAGAAAAAGAGTAGCCCAATAATAAAGGTGTTTTATACTTTTTAGAGCTAGTAAAAAAGCTATTTGTAAATAAAAAAATAATTCAATTGTCAACGACCAATACGATCCATCAACATGAGGAATGTTAAGGGCTTCCTGAAACATACTAAAATTGATGAGTGAGGCTGTTATAGAAATATGTCGTCCAGTAAGTGAAAAAATAGAAACTGCCAGTAATGTTACAATCAGACAAATCCAATAAGTTGGATAAAGTCGGGTAAAGCGTTTATAAAGGAACAGGAGAGGGGTATTGTTTTTTTGAATGGTCATGAAAATGACGAATCCACTGATGATAAAAAATAAATGGACACCTAAGTATCCATATTTAAAAACCTGCATGAACGATGGTGTCTCAAAATCATATAATAAGCTATAACGAATTGTGTAATGGTATAATACTACGGCTAATGCAGCTATACCTCTGAAGGCATCCAATACGGTTAATCTATTGTGGGGATTTGTCATTTAGTTTTGTCGTTCCAGGGTTGTTCTTAATTGGTGATATTTGGATTGGACTTTTTTTGCACATTTCCATCCAAAAAGATCTCTCATTAACTTAAAGAAGCGACCTCCCTCTATTTTATTGGTGCTGCCGCCAAAGGAAATAATCTTTTTTTCAACTTTATTTACAAGATCAGGGAAATGTGGATATATGCGATAAGCCCATGTTTGGTAGCGGTTAGCACACAATAATCTGATAATCGGTGAGTTTTCTCGCTCCAAAAGGTGTTGACATCCCAAGTCGGTCGATAATAGGGCTGCCTCGAAGGCTTTTCGATTTGCTGAATTAGCCAGGCTTCCTGCCCTGCCTGATCGATAATAAATCTTTGCCCCTTTTGTGAATAATACCTCTTTGCAATGGAGCAAAAGCCGCGTAATGAATTCAAAATCATTATTCAGGCTTAGCCGTTCATCCCATCCCCCTGTTTTTTCAAGAAGTTGCCTTGGTATGAGCCACAGTGGGGCACCCATCATGTCTGCTTTTTGAGCCAGGGCCGTTTTTAACCATTTCAGGGGTTCCATATCCTTCCATACCGGTTCTGGTATAAATTTTGTGTTTTGGGGATTACCATCATAAAAACGCCCCCATTCACAGGAGGCGATGGCATCGGTTCGTCCATTGAGCTTTTTTACCTGTAACTCGATGTGCTCTGGATTCATCAGGTCATCAGCATCAAAAAATTTTATATACTCTCCAGTAGCTATTTTTAAACCAGCATTTGAAGCAGCACATTGCCCTTGATTTGGTTGGTTTATAATTTTGATTTTATTTTTGTAGTGTTGTAAAATCTCATTCGAGTTATCCGTTGATCCATCATTCACACAAATGATTTCCAGGTGAGGGTAGGTCTGCTGAAAAACTGAGTTTAAGGTCTCTTCCAAGAAGCGACCTGCGTTATAGACAGTAATAATTATTGAAACAAACATTTATATAAATAGGATTTGTGTAGGTGAAAAGAATAATTATTGCTCTAACTTTCTTATGTGCATCTCTTTTTTGTTCGGTATGAAACTGAGAAGTATGTCTGTGAGTTTTAAATTTGTATTCTTATAAACAGTGAGTACTATTCCTATTTTACATTTCATAAGTAGTTTTAATATGTTTCGAGCTAAAATGCTGGTGATATTTTTCTTTATAATGCTTCTGATTTTTTCTGAAACAGGCAGATCTTTATGGTTTAATATGATTTGATTGATTTGAAACCGTTCAATCATCATGCGAGAAATATTTTTTTGACCGATGGTTACCTGTTCATTATGGATGCGCCAAAAGATAAGATCCTTTGATACACCAACAATTGGTTGTTGCATACCGACTTCATAATTGAGCAATACATCAGCAAGAATGCCAATGTCTTGCCTGAAACCGTTTACTTTGTCAAATATCTCTTTTTTATATAAAATGGAGGTTGGTCCAACGTTTAACATCCTATTTCCCGAGAAAAAATGGGTGATAATGGCTTCTTCAGGAGAGAAGGCAACCGGTAACGGTTGTTGATTGCTATTGAAGTAACACTCGGCAATAAGGCCGGCATCCGGGTAGGTAATGGCCGCTGCTGCCATTACTTCAAGGCAATGGGGGTATATTAAATCATCGGAATCGACATATTTAAGGTATTTCCCTTTTGCTAATTTAGCAGCCTTGTTACGATTGGCAAATTGCCCCAGATTAACTTCATTTTGATACAAGGCAATACGAGTATCTGATTTGGCTAATTCAGTGGCGATAACAAATGAGTTATCTGTAGATGCATCGTCAAGTATGATTATTTCATAATCTTGGAATGTTGATTTTAAAATGCTTTGAATACAGTCATACAGGTATCTAGCCCTGTTATACACGGTTACAAGTACACTAATGGTTGGCTTATTTATTGGTGTCATTGCTTATTCCTTGAGGTATATCGTTATTGAAAAATAGTTTGTATAACCAAATAGGCTCTTTTTTCCAAGAAATAATTAGCGCTGTATGCATGACTATTTCTGCCAATAGTGTCGACGTGAAGATTCCTATATTATGATTCGTCCAATAGATTTTCTTAACTGTTGAAATGGTGGTGTATTTCCAAATGCGTTTAATTTTAGATAATAAACCTATTATGGGGAATGTTATTGGTGGTGTGTAGGAAAAGCCCTTGAAATCTATGTATTTTGCTATTAGTTTTGCTCTGAAATTATAAGCAAAGGTATGATGGTGATAATGATAAACTAATATGGATGGGTCTCTGGCAATGGTGAAGCCCTTTAGTAAAGCACTTTTTGCCCACAACCAATCTTCTGAATAGTTGGTGGTTTTAAAAGGGATTTCCATTAGTGCGCTTTTGCGATAAGCAGCATTCACATTGTCCCAATTGCAAAGAGCGAATTGTTGTTTTTTTGTCAGACGAATAAAAGCATCAGCTTGTATATCCCTAATTTCTAATGTGGGGTGCGAGTAACGTTTAAACCAGACGGCAGGGTTATTTTTGTGATCCTCATCTACGCACTGAATACCTACTACTGCCTGAATTATTTTGTTTTTAAAATGATAGATGAAGTTTTCTAACCAGGTCCTATGTACCGGTATGGCATCCTGCACCGTCATGACCACATATTCGCCTTTGGCCAGTGCTACCCCATAGTTACGGGTCGCGCCATGGTTAAAGGTTTCAGGTAGTATTTTGTATAATCGCACGGGAAATTGTTTTAGAATTTCCAAAGTACCATCGGTACTCCCGCTGTCGATGATAATCACTTCGGTTTGGTCAATGAGGGTTTGCCGGTATATGGCATCCAGGCATTGACGGATCGTAGCGATACCGTTTTTGACCGGGATGATGATGGATATTGTTGGGGCATTCATGAATAGGGTGCGAAAATTGATAGAGATAAAAAGTGAAATTAGGATTTGTTTTTAAAAGGAACTACTTTGTGTAGGGATTTAGAGTGGGTTTTATTTTTTGCATCGTTGCCACAAAATAGTGCGCCAAATGGAGGTTTATTTTTAATAGTAGTATAAATATTTTTAATTGACGATTATTTAGAAATTGTTGATGAACCCAAATAAAATTAGTGATCATCTTTACTGACGACTTATTCTTTGAGAAGCGATTGCTTTTGGTACTTAAATAGGTATAAAGTTTAGCACAAGAGCCATTGGTTAATTCTTTTGAATAATGTGATAACTGACGATGTTTTATCAGAATATTAAAAGTAAAGCAATAAGCTTTGAATCCTTCTTCTACGTATACTTTTCTATCTCCACTCATGGTGGATCCTTGACGAGCTACTACGTAATTATAGATTACTTCAGGTGTGAAAACAACTTTTTGTGCTAGCAGCCCCCATTGAATGGTAAGTGGCAAATCCTGACCGGCTTTTATATTTGGATATTCAATGTTGTTAATTAATAATTCCTTTCTGTATAGTTTCATACAGACCGTATTTGGTCCATCTGATATTACTTTTTTAATATAATCAACATTTTCAAGTGTTAAATCTCTATGACTAATTCTATCAATTGTTTTACCATTTTCTGCAAGCACTATGTTTGCACCGGCAACTACTATATCTGCTCGGTTTTTATTCGCTATGGTTACCAATGTTTCTATACCCTTCTTTTCAAGGTAATCATCCCCATCCAGTATGGTAACGTACACTCCATTTGATGCTTTAATACCAGCTTTTCGAGCACTGTTTAAACCACCATTGGATTTGTTTATTATTTTAATGCGCTTATCATTATTAGAATATTGGGTGAGTATGCTTAAGGAGTTATCCGTACTGCCATCGTTAACTGCTATTATTTCAAGATGACCATAAGATTGATTGAGACAAGAAACCAGACATTTGGGAAGAAATGAAGCAACATTGTAAATGGGTATAACGATAGTAATAAGTGGAGCCATATTTATTGTTTGATAATGGATTCAATGAGCGAATAATAATCAACCTATCCTAATTAATTGCAAACGATTAGTTGAGTTCCTTGATTATAATTCGTTATTGTATGCGACAAAATATTGAAATGCTGTGAAATGAAATTCCTGAATTCCCAACCACTCCATTCTCGTAGGTGATGAGGATTCCTGGGAGGTCCATAGTGGTAACAACCATTGAGAATATTTCTTTCCGGAGTACTAATAAAAATAAATTTGATGTTCTTGATTTGTTTTATTTGTTCGATAATCTTGTTTGGATCTTCAACGTGTTCAATCACATCTGAGCATATAATTAAGTCTCCGGTTAGTTCTGATGCTTCTATATCAGCCGTAGATAACCACTTTTCTTGAGGATATTTTTTTTGAAGAAAATTATAAGTTTCAGGCACATCAACACCTATTGTCTCGAAATCACTAAAATGCTTCAATAATTTGAAAGCAGATCCACATCCGATGTCAATTACTTTGTTTAAATTATTTTCCTTTGCAAATCTGCAAGCTTCAATATAGATTTCATTTTGCCATTCATCAGAGCAAGGTGTGTTATCATAATACCTGTAGCTAGTTCTATGTTTATAGCCTTTTTTTATGCAATATTGGGAGCTGCTATATACTGATCTGATTAAACCACTTAATAGGTTAATAATGATGGAATATTTTTTTTTCATGTGGGGTGGGTTATATAGTTGTTGATTCAAAACCGTTTTAGGTGTCCATATTTGGTGTTAATGTAAAAGGTGTATATTGCTGTTACATTGATTTAGGTAAAACTCTGTGATTAGATAGATTTTACTATTTCATTGATTCTATTATTCCAGGTATTTTCTGAAACAAATGTTTTCGTACAAATTGTTTCCTTATGCTGGGATAGTTGGTTATTAGTGAGTTTAAAGCATAAATTTAAAAAATCATTATTGTTAGAGTAAAGATATGAGTATTCCGCGAATTTCTCTGTTTCAGGATATCTTACCATGATCACTGGTTTGCCGCTATAGATATACTCATATGCCTTAACAGGATTAACGCTTAGAATTATTTCATTAATTACAAAAGGCATAGTCAATGCATCAGCTTTCTGCATAGTTGGAAAAACAAGATCATGTTCGATCGCCCCATGGTGTTTCAATCGGGGATGATCAGGGATTTTTAGTTTGCTCTCCAGAGGCCCTACTAGTATTATATTTAGTTGGGTTACTTTGTCCAGGGTTTGGATTAACATATCGAAATTCATCCATGTTGCAATGGTTCCAATGTATACAATATTTTTTAAATCACTTGAGAATAATGTTAACAATGAATCAGGCAGCTGTTTTTTATTCTCCGCAATGGGCCAGGTGATGGCATTGTTCAATATCTTGATTTTTTCCGGTCGGGTTTGATGTCTCTCAATGAGTTTATCTTTCAGATTTAGAGAAGAACAAAAAATCACATTGGCACGCTGGCAGAGTTCCTGTTCCAGTTTTGTGAGTTGGTTGTTGTAATTATAAAATGCCAACGCATCATCCATGTTGTCATAAATGACTGTTTTATCAGCGGGCAGGAAATGCCTGATGTGTGCAAACTGATTGGGGAAGGTAATCCAGATGATGTCACTTTTTAATGTCTGGTAGATACTGGTAATTTTTTTCAGATAATAGTTGAGCAGACCAATGCTTTTTTGAACTGCCGGTATTTTTATTTTGAGGCAAGGGAATGTTCGTAATGACAGATGGGATCGATTACTAACGTGTTGGCTGATTAATTGCTTATCGGGCTTGTCATAATACACCATAACTTTAAAATATGAGGCTAATCCTTCGGCCAAAAAGTGTGGTCGTTGCTTAATCCATCCCCAGGGAACATGCATCATATAAAAAATACGTTTCATATCAAGACAATTGTTGTTTGATTATTTCGATAATCTGGCTTGAAGAAGTCCCATCTCCATAAGGATTTTGCGCCCTTGACATCTGATGATATAGTACTTGATTATCTAAAAGCTCCTTAGTTTTGGAATAAATATTTTCAAAATTTGTTGAACCTAATATGGCTGTGCCTGCATCTATTCCTTCCTGACGTTCGGTGACATCACGTAACACAACAATGGGCTTACCCAATGTAGGCGCTTCTTCCTGTATACCGCCGGAATCAGAAAGGATTAAATAGCTTTTACTCATTAAGTAGATAAGATGGGGATAGGAAAGAGGGGCAATGAGTTGAATGTTCTTATAATATGTCAATTCTTTCGATACAATATCTTTTACCTGGGGATTGGGATGGACAGGAAAGATAAAATCCACATCCGGATATTCAGTAGAAATAGTTTTAATAACTGTCAGAATATTTAAAAGCGGTTGCCCGAAATTCTCACGGCGATGGGTTGTAACCAAAATGGTTCTCTTACTAGGATTGATCGAAAACGGTAAATCTCCAGTTGATAATTGTTGAACCTTCTTATGAGCAAAAAGCAGGGCGTCAATAACGGTATTTCCGGTTTTTAAAATCAGTCCGTTTGTTCCTTCTCTCTGAAGGTTGCGGGTGGCTGTATCTGTGGGCGTGAAGTGCAGATGAGCTATTGAGCCGATCATTTTTCGGTTGAGTTCTTCAGGATGAGGTGCATAGTTATCACCGCTTCTTAAACCGGCCTCCACATGGCCTACTTTTATTTTTTTATAATATCCGGCCAGGGCTCCCAGGAAAGCTGTAGTTGTATCACCTTGTACAAGTATCAAATCTGGTTGGCAATCATCCAAAACAGATTCAAGCTTTTTAATTCCCCTGGCCGTAATGTCAAACAGACTTTGGCCCGGAGTCATCAGGTTAAGATCATAGTCGGCTTTTATATCAAAGAAATTAAGGACTTCGTCGGTCATATCCCGGTGCTGTGCGGTGTTGCATACCAGGCATTTCAGTCCGGTGTGGTTTTGCGCTTCGAGAATGATGGGTGCGAACTTAATGGCCTCGGGTCGTGTACCGAAGATGATAAGGATAGTATTTTTTCTCATTTATTATTAATTAAAGAACTAGATAATTGTTCATTATCCATTCACTATACAAGGTATAAATCAGATATTATAAAAAAGCCTGCTTTTGAATAGTTATATTTCTGGATGTTTTGATTTTACGTAGGTTTAGCAGAACTCTTATTGTCAGGGAGCAATTAAATGAGAGGTCTTTAGGTTTCCTAAAAAGGATATTTGTTGTTGAAGTATCCAGTTGTTTTTTTAAGAATTTAGCAATGCAACTTCTGAACGATGAATTAATGTTTTTTAATTCAAGAAAATGGAAATTAAGTCTTAGTTGTTTGTTGTATTTTATGTCACCCCAAGAATATTCTTTGGTATCATGTACTATGGTGCAAGTTGGTACAATACCGATCTTTTTATCATGAAACTTACATCTATTGATATAATCAATATCTTCACAATAATGAGGAAAAATAGGGTCAAAACCTCCAACATATGTGAGGCATTCCCGGCTTATTAACCAGGCTGCTGCATTAACAAATTGAGATGTATAGACCTGTTTTAATTTGCCTATAAACATGTCAGATAATAAACCCGGTGTATTATCCGGTCCTGCATATTCGGCAAATTTAGTTTCTAATCCATCCCCTTTTCCATTTAAGTGTGCCGGACTTAATATGCCATATGCCGGATTGTTTTGTTGCACATCTGTCAATTTCTCAAGGGTATCGGTTTCCACCCATGCATCTTGATTCAATAGAAATACATAATCGGCTTCATCGTTTAATGCTTTTCGTAATCCTATATTATTGCCTTTGCCAAATCCCAGGTTTTCTTCCGAACGGATCAATTCCACATTGGGGAAGTTCTGCTCAATATAGTCAGGTGTGCCATCGGTCGAAAGGTTATCAATGACGATGATATGGTTGGGGACGGAAGAGGCTTGAAGGCTGTTCAAGCATTTGTCGATCCATTGCATGCCATTGTAGGTCACTACGATGGAATAGACCTTAAACAAAAATGGTTGACTTTTAAATTGATATGTTGAGGTATTATTTAATTGGCTATTATCCATTGTATTCTCCTTGCTGCTTTTTATACCACGAGCTTACTTTTGTGGTTACTTTTCTAAAATATAGTTCCTCTGCCGATGGCTGAGTTGGATCCTCATACCAAGGCAGGTGACGAGCCACGTAATTACCGCCGGTACGAATGGTTGATTCCCATTGCTGGTGGCGTGTATTGGGTTTATATAGAGCAAAGGTAGTATCTATTTTTGCTTTATAGAGCCCGGGAGCGATTTCGTTTTCCCAGAATGGTTTCTCCCAATTGATTACCTCTTGCTTACGCGGGTAATCATCAGGTATGTCGTCTATTTTTAATCCAAAACCCACTTTGGTTATTTCAGGATACTGTTTTAGTACATTTATAAAATGATTAACGGCATCAAGCGGGCATGTTTCCGTCGGGATAACATCCGGATCGGTTAAAATATAGGGTGTGTTTTTATACCAGAGGAAGATATGTGTATCCCATAGGGCAGTATGCCCAACGTTTTCAGTTAATCTAAAGATGGTATAGGGACATTTTTTATAATAGTCTAACAGAGGAGGGTAGGTGGAAGCATTGTCGATGATGTAAATTTTTTTCATGCCGGCCTTTTCCAACCATTGAATCTGTTGTTTCAGACAATCTAACCGGTTAAAATTGTTAATGATCACCGGGATTTTACGGTAATCATCCGATGGTTTTGCGAAGAGTGCCTTTAGCCTGGCTACCAGCCGGAATAGTTTGTTGTGGTTGTCTTTGAAACCGGATTTTATGGATATGATCATATGGGGTCAGCGAATTTGCGCGAATTTGCACTAATTATTGAATTTATGCAAAATAAAGTTATTTAGGGAAGTAGCAGATGTTTAATTAAGCCTAAGCTTTTTCTGTTCCAATTTAATTGTTGCTGCTTAAGTGACATAAACAGGCTTTTTTTACTGTTTTGTTTGTCCCCTTCGTTAAAGAGCGAAACCATGTATTTATTGGCAAACCAGGCGTGGAAACGTTGAATGTTTAGCTGTTCCATGTTCCAGTTTTCCGATTCGTAGTTTGTTTCCGTAGTGTCTCTATCTACATATTTTTGCAGGTAACCGGGCAGATAGGTCTGTTTAGTGAGAAATTGTAAAATGGCTTGTTGTTCCTGGTTAAAGGCGTCAAATCCTTCGCCTATCGATTTTGATTGACCATGTTGCCTGAAATGAGCGATTAGCGTTTTCAAAAGCACCACTCTCTTTTGCCCATAACGACAGAGGTAACGCATCCACAATTCGTTGTCAAAGACATAGCGCAGCGACTCATTGACACCTCCCAACTCTTTTATTATTTCTGTTCTATAAAAGGTACCTGGTTGGTTCATTTCAATGTTGTGCAGGGTAGAGGTCACATTATTTTTCATGCCCATGCGGTAAGTATGGCTGGTATCACCTGTTTCGTCCCAAAAACAATGGGTATACCCACAAAACACCTCTCCTTTTTGTTTGTCTTGCCAGGCTTTCGTCAGGGCTTGTAATGCACCCGGCTCCAAATAATCATCGCTGTTGATCCAATTCACCAGGTCACCGGTTGTTTGAGCTAACCCTTTATTGATGGCATGGGCCTGTCCGTTATCAGGCTCACTCACCCACCAGTGGATATGCTCTGTATACTTTTTGATGATCTCTACCGTGTTATCGGTACTTCCCCCATCCACAATGATGTATTCCAGATTGGGATAGTTCTGATTAAGCACCGATTGGATGGTTTGCTCTATATAGTGGCCCTGGTTATAGCTGGGGGTGATAAGGGTGATTTTGGGTAATTGCATTCAGGTTGTTATTATTTAATAATCCATTTGCCGGTTTTTCTGCCACCAGTGCGTTCCAATCTGCCCTGTTTTTTTCAAGATGCCAACTGTTTTTCTACTCCCCTGGTGCTTAACACTAGTTATTCTACCTGCCTTAGTAATTCGGGTAAAAATAGTTTCGCCTTTTCAGGTTCTAAATGCACGCCATCAGTGGTTTCAATTGGCAGCGCCTGTAAAAATGAAGCGTTCATAAACTCCTTAAAGTCAGGTATATTTAAAAACAGCTAATATAAAAACAGGGTAATTACAACCAGGTATATAAATGGTAAGGTGTTGAAGAGCATAGATCGTTAAGAAATTTTTATAATTCTTCCCGGTACGCCAATAGCAGTGGCATTGTCGGGTATGTTTTTTGTGATGACCGCACCGGCTCCGATGGTGACATTACTGCCAAGCATCACTTTGGGCAGGATTACGGCATTGGCGCCAATAAATGTATTGGCACCTATTGACGCTCCGCCCAGAATTTTGGCTCCGGGTGCAATTTCGCAAAAATCGCCGAGGCACGCATCGTGATGAATGGAACTGTGGGAGTTAATTAAACATCCAATACCAATATGTGCATTATTGCCTATAAAAGTATGGTGCATCACATTAGCTCCTGCTGATAATGTACTGTACTTTCCGATGCGGGCAGTATTGGCAATCACCGATACACATTTTCCTCCCCACGCAATTAGTTTATCGAAAACAATTCTTCTGTTTCGAGGATGGCCCAGACCTAACATAAACTCGCTGGATTGCACAAACAATTCCTGTGCTTTCTGCGGATTGGTAAGGATTCTGTATTTTTCATACAGGAAGGGTGGGGTTAGTGGTGTTACATCATCAAAAAAAGCGATCGGATGTATGCCATTTTCTTCCAACAGTTGAAGGATCTCAATGGCATGCCCCTTTGACCCGGCAATTAGCATGTTGAAAAATCTTTGATCAATTGGCAAATCTCCTGCACCTGTTCTTTTAACAATCCGTCGTAAAGAGGTAAACACAGCACCTGTTCGCTGATGGATTTAGCCACGGGAAGGTGTTTGGAAGACTCTAAACCAGCATAGGTTGAAAACTCACTGATCAACGGGTAAAAATAACGCCGGGCATAATAACCTTTATCTTTGAGATGGTTGTAGAGTTCATCCCGGGTTTTGCCATACCTTGTTTTGTCAATCAGGATAGGAGCATAGGAGTAATTCCAGGCGATATGATCGTCTGGTTTCTGTAATTCAACGCCGGAGATACTTTCTATTTCATCCACGTAAACCTCAAAGACCGTTTTTCTATTCTTGATGTATTGTTGAAAGTATTTGAGTTGTAAAACACCCAATGCTGCTTGAAACTCATTCATTTTGGCATTGATGCCGGGACCTACTACGGTGACTTCATCGGCAAAACCAAAATTTTTCAGGTAATCAATCCGTTGTTTGGTCTTTAAATCATGACAAACAATGGCACCGCCTTCAAAGGTGTTGAATGCTTTGGTGGCATGGAAGCTGAGAATGGATAAATCGCCATAGTTAAGAATGGATTGGTTTCCTTCATTTACCCCAAAGGCGTGAGCCGCATCATAGATCAATTTTAATCCATACCGGTCAGCTATCTCTTCCAAGGCATCGTGTTGGCATGGGAAACCATATACATGAACCGGTAGTATGGCTGTGGTTTGTGGAGTGATCAATGCCTCTATTTTTTGGGGATTCAAGCCAAAAGTGTGGGATTCGATGTCGCAAAATACCGGTTTAATACCATTCCAGTTCAAGGCATGCGAGGTGGCTACAAACGAATAGGGTGTGGTAATGACCTCACCGGTAATGCGCAGTGTTTGTAAGGCCGTTATTAAGGCTAACGTACCATTTGAGAAGAGCGATATATAGGGAACATTCAGAAACGTGGCCAGTTCTCTCTCCAGTTGTTGGTGGTATTTGCCATTATTGGTTAACCATTTGCTTTCCCAGATGTCTTTGAGGTATTCGGTGAATTCGTCAAAGGGTGGCAGGGAGGGTTGTGTGACGTAGAGCATAAAATGCTTAGATATAATTGATGTTAATTATTTTTGAGGATTTCTTGGTAGAGGTTATTGTATTTTTGGGCTATTTTTTCCCAATCACAATAGTCTAATACAGACTTCCGAATGTTTTCAGAGTTAAAGTTGCCTTTGTTTTTTATTGCTTCTAATAGAATTGTATCAACGCTCTCTTGAGTATTCTCTATAAAAAAACCATTTTGACCTTCCTTAATAACATCTTCAGCACAACCAACACGAGTGGATATTACAGGAGAACCACAACATAAAGCCTCAATAATGGTTTGGCCAAATGCTTCCTCCTTTGAAAAGGAAAGGTAATAATCACAGCTCGAATAAAACAGGTTTAGAAGTATAGGACTATTAATTTGGCTCAAGTGTGTATAGTAATCGTGATTTGTGATGGTCAAGTTGGGCATGCCAAAGGAAATAATGTGTATTTTATCTTTAAAGATAGATCTCTCAATACGATTTAAAAAATCATTAATGCCTTTGATATCCCTATTTATATTACTGGCTCCAATGCCAAGTACTAATTTGTCTAGTGGAATATTTAATTGTTCTCTTATGCCACCTTTATTTTTTAATATATGGAAATTGCTTTGGTTAATGGATAGAGGAATGACTGAGATACTTTTTGCCAGTTTCCCGAGTGTGCTTTTCTGAACATGTTTATACATATAAGAACTGGTACACACCAAATGAATGTCAAATTCATTGAAGAATTCTACTTTATTCTCAAAGACCTCTTTAATAATATCATATTTTTTTTTCGTGTTTATTTGTGGGCACAATTGACATTCCATATTATATTTATCGCACCCATGAATATAATGGCATCCACCTGTAATTGGATTGAAATCATGTAGTGTCCAGACTATCTTTGTGGATTTTTTAAGTTTTTCAATGTTTGCTTTAAAATCAATTAAATCACTAATCCAATGCAAATGTAGTACTTCAATATCATTTTTGATTACTAATGGATATTTGGGTTTTCCTAAGGAAATATGCTCGAAATGAGAATATTTTTTTTTGATGTGTTTTAACTGATTAGTATACAGCTTTAGTTTTATTTTTTGGCTGATAGTTTTTGGGTAATTTATTTTAGCCCATGGTGTTGAGTGTTCTTTTGTGTAGATTTCCGATTTGAAATTATTTGAATTTAAATAGCTTGCAATTCGAATTGCCGCTTCTCCTGCTCCTCCATGGATGCTTGAGGTAATGTTTAATATTATTCTCAAAATATGATTCTAAATATAAGACTATAATGCTTCTATTACCCTCTAAATTATATCATCCTAATTATTTCACTTAGATCCTTTCTGTTTGATTTGGGCACTGAGAAGGAAGCTTGGTAATTACCTATGCCAATAAGACAAACAATAACTTCAGAGTTTGGTATTTTTAATAGTTCTTTTAATTTTATGTCTTTAATGCTATCGGTAGCCCAATTTAATATAATAGATCCAATTCCTTTTGAATGCAGAGCATAAGTAAGTGACATTGCAAACATGCCTCCATCTATGTATGCTTGGTTTCTTTCCTCGAAAGATGAAAATGCTTTAAGATTTGATGATATTATAGCTAGTTTATTTATAGTATGTCCAAAACCTCTATTCCCATTTTGCAGTTTTAAAACGTCTGCAATGATTTTGTGATTTGAAATAAGAGATGTTTTCCAAGCTTGTCTATTGCATGCTGAAGGTGTTTTACGTGAAATGTCAATCGCATCTATTACAGTCTCTACTAGTACGGGTACTGAAGAAAAGTCTCTAATAGAATATCGGCTATTAACAAAGCCTCTAAAATTAATTTGACAACTCCTTAGTATATCCTCTTTTTTCAATTCAATAGTAGAATGTATACTTTCTTTATCTAGATATTTCTTTAATGAAGCAAAATGAAATTCTATTTCTTCTATTTGATATTTTATTTTTTTGTGATAGTTGATATATTCAAATATTGCATTTAATGCTGCTTGGATTTGATTATTATTTGTATCGTGCTTTAGTGAGATGTACCTTTTTATAAGGTTGATTAGAGATATCATTACCTCTTTTCCAAAGCCTGATTTTGTGTCAGGAAACGATAAGCCTTTTTCAATTATGTGGTAATGAGCAATGATACGATGAATGAGGTTCTCGGAATCTTCAATTTCACTGTCATTGTTGCTTGAGAATTCAAGATAGTTGCTTATATCGTAAAGGGTATTCTTTATGAGTTCTTTCTCAAAGTATCCTTGGTTTTTTGCAATTATAATGAATCTATCGTACGTTATAACTTTGTGTAGTTTCTTTAGAATTGTAATAGCTATGGTGTATGCTATTTTCTTTAATATTTTCTTCATTCAAGATTTCTTCTAAGAAATAATTTGCTTAATTCTATTTGCCTTTTCAGTTCCAGTTGAGATTTTTCGGTTTCTATTGTATTGTATATTGAACCTTCATCTTTTTTTACTTTTAATTGATTTAGCAATGAATGTACTTTGTTTTTTTTTGTTATTTCATCAACGATATAAAAGGGTTTGTTGTATTTTAATGAAAATGCGACACCATGAAAAGTATTTGTTGCGATAAATGATGCATTTTTAAAGTATCCTATCCATTCGATAGGTGAGATTGGTATTATTGATTGGTCGCACCATGGATTACTGTAGCCTATTGATATTATATTTAGATTTTTATCTTTTGATATCTGCTTTATTCTTTGTTTTTCGCTATTAACTATATTAGTAATATACACTAAAAGGTAATTTTTTATCTTTGGTAAAGGTGTATCTATATTTACTAAGAATGTTGGATCCAAAACTAATGTAGAATTTAGTCCGATTTGTTTTGTGATTATTAATTTAGAATTACTATCTCTTACGCTTATATCCTTAATAGTCTTTATCAAATTAATATTTGTCTCAGATATTTTGTCTGTTATCTTTACTGAACCAAAACTTGCAGCGAAAGAAATTATTCTTTTCGCATTTATATTTTGACTAAAGAATGTAGAGTCGTGCTTATAAAATTGGCTTTTAAAGTTCCATATTTCATCACTACCGAGTATAACTAAATCATATTTTGAAGTATTTATTTTTGTGATCTTGTAACTGTGTTTTGATAAATTAAGTAAATGCGATGATTTTTTAAACTTAATTATTTTTAATATATTCCATATTCTTATCTTTGTGGCATTTAAGCTAAAAAAAGGTTTGAATTTTAGAAAAATTGAAAACTCTTTATTCTTTAATTCTCTATTTTCATAATCAATAATCTCAACATCATAATTGTAAGTTTCAGTGATGTACTTCTGAAGAGAATACGCTTGCAGAAAAGCACCATGATTTATACCTTTATGGTAGGTAAGTATTCCTATTTTCATTTGTATAAAGACTTAAGTTGAGTATACAGTGCTTTTGCTTTATTGAGTTTATTATTTTCTTTAGGTTGAGAGTATAAGAAATTGAGGAATTTTTTTTCAAATTTTTTATCAAGTTTTATTTTATCTAAATGCTTTAAAGGTTTATTTAATTGAAATGATTTAAGTTGAGCTAATTTATGTTCATCATCAGTGGTGTGCGTTGCATTAGTTCCGAAGCCTATATTGGTTATTAGATTTTTTGAAGGTAAAATTGATAATCCTTTATTAGATAATCTTGTATACGCCCACTGGTAATCCCAAGTATCAATATTCTTAACTTTCTCAAATATGTCTTTTCTTATTTTAAAATAAGCACTGTTAAAGCTAATCTCTTTTAATGTTTTTATTGCCTTATCATTTAGTGTTGCAGGCAAAATAAACTGATACTTATTCCAAGCTCTTTTCCATGTAGCCCATCCCCAAATACTGCCTTGATAAGAGAAGTGGTAACTTTGATTATCATCTTTCCAATTTAACAGAACATTCGTGCCTCCTATGGAATAAATTTTCTCATTAAACCTATATTTTTTCAATAATTCATTACAGAAATAGAAAAAATCTATTTCAGGTAGGCAATCATCTTCAAGTATTATTCCCATTTCTACATTGTCGAAAAACCAAGTAATTGCCTCACTTACAGCTTTGCCACAACCTAAATTTTGTGTTCTAATTAGGGTCTTTACTTCACAAGGCCAATCAATGTTATCAATTACAATTTCCCTTGTTTGATTGCAAAGTTTTTTTTCATCTATTTTGTTTTCACGGGCGCCATCTGCTGCGATAAATAGAAATTTTGGTTTTACTTCTTTAATTCGTTCAAATACTTGTTTTGTTGTATCTGGTCGATTAAATATTAAAAAGAGTATGGGTGTATTAAACTGATTCATATTAATTTGTTTTAGACCAATAACAGGCGCCTTCTAGTACTTCTGGTTTTTTTGGGGTTTCTTTAGTCGATGGTACAACCCAATTATCATTAATGAGCGTTTGGAAAAAAGGCATTTCTTCCCATCGACGACCTTTTATGCCAAATAGAATTTGAGTTGCACCACCCATGTGTATTGCTTGTTTACCTATTTTTTTTATATAAGCACCAAGTGGCAGGCCATATGGACCAGCTCCGACTATTGCAATGTCAAAGTTTCTTGTTTCGATTTCTTTTTGCATTGATACAAGTGCCTGGGTCCAATTTTTGTAAGGTATGGATTCGCCAGGAATTGACATTACAGATTGAATTGTTCTAAGCTTAAAAGAAGGCAAAATTTGTTGATTTTTAAAGAGCAATTCTCTTTTTTTATATTGGTTTTTTATTGAATGAGAGAATGGATGAATTACTAAAACGCGTTTACCTTCTAATAATCTACTCCATGGGTCATCATGATAATAGGGTTCGATAGCCTTTAGTGGTATTAGATTGGCTTTTTTGCAGTATGTGTTTACTATATTGTTTTCTCCAGGGTTGAACCACACACCCAAAGTATCAATTTCTTTAATGGCTTCAATATATATTTTGGAGAATTGCTTGAGTGTTTTACCTTTTTGCGGAAAGATACCCCCATAGTTATACATTTCATGTTTGACTTGTTCATGCCATACCACCATTTTATTTTGCTTTTTAAAATGGAGGTAATTGCAAATGCATCGCAATTCCCCTGATCCAAGACGGGATACTAAAAAGGGTTTATCTGACTGAAGGTGTTGAGTAATGATATCATTCCCTTTACTTTCACCATATATTGTTTGATTGTAATCAGAGCTACTAAGTTTCGGGCTGTTAATAAACTTGCCAAAACTTTCGGTCTTTTTTTGCAGGTACCTATTATATCGCCATTTGATTTTGTATAGTAGTGTGTTGTTCATTCTTATTTATTTTTCACATACCATTCAGTATCCAACAATAGGTAACCATCTTCTTTTCGGGGATACAAGGTTTTTCCCATAAAGTTTCCGCTACGCACTTCAAGATCAACAAGGTTATCGATGCTGTCTATGTATTCATATCCCTGTATTAAGCTGCAAGAAAGCAAATAGTCTTCAGCCTTAAAAGGGAAGTTGCGAATTTCTACCTCAACCCATTTTGAATCTATTAGGTCGTTTGCTGAGTAGGTATTGTCGTAAAGTTTGGTATGTGTATTAAATAAGGTTGTCCCTTTTCGGTTTTTTAGGTTTAGGCTGATGTTGATATTCTTCAGGTGGTTATGTTCTTTCGATATTTCCTTAATCTGTATTTTTATTTTAAAAGACTGACCTGTGCAGACGTATTTTATTGGATGATTGTCTAGGTCCGTTAATATAAAATCGGCTATTCGTAATTCACCACTTCCTTTGCGATTGAAATTTGTTAGTGCATTTTTATCGCTTGAATTGTTCAATTCTGAATAGAAATCAATGGCCTCGGATGCATTTCCATCATAGGCTACACCTCCCTGGTCTAATACAATACCTCTATGACATAAGGATTCAATGGATTTCATGTTATGGCTCACAAACAGCACGGTTCTTCCATCCTTAGAGGATACGTCTTGCATTTTTCCAATAGCCTTGTTCTGGAATTCAATATCACCTACGGCCAGTACTTCGTCCACCACCAGTATTTCAGGTTCTAAAAAGGCGGCTACGGCAAATCCCAGGCGCACGTTCATGCCGCTGGAGTAGCGTTTTACAGGAGTGTCGATGTAACGCTCGCAGCCCGAGAAGTCGATGATCTCATCGAGTTTGGAGCGTATCTCGGCTTTGGTCATACCCAGTATGGCACCATTGAGGAAGATATTCTCGCGTCCGGTGAGCTCGGGGTGGAACCCGGTACCTACCTCCAGCAGAGAGGCCAGCCGGCCGCGTACTTTAATGCTACCTGTGGTTGGGGCGGTTACGCGTGAGAGTATTTTAAGCAGGGTGCTCTTACCTGCGCCGTTTTTACCGATGATACCCACTACGTCGCCTTCGTTCACCTCCATGTTGATGTCCTTGAGGGCCCACACGTATTCGCTATTGCCCTTGTGTGCGCGGTCGTTGGTCTCGCCAATTTTCAGGTAGGGGTCGGGATTACCCAGCATTTTGGTTTGCCACCATCGGTTGAGGTCGTGGGCTATAGTGCCTGTGCCTATTGTGCCGAGGCGGTATTGTTTGCTTAGGTTTTCTATTTTAATTATTGGTTTTGCCATCGAATTATATTTCTGTCATCTAATTTTCGCGAATTGACGCGAATTGTTCTGTCATCTAATTTTCACGAATTAACGCTAATTGTTGTCATCTAATTTTCGTTAATTAACGCGAATTATATATGGTTCTGTCATCTAATTTTCACGAATTAACGCTAATGGTTTATTTACGCTAATCAGTGAAAATTATTTATAATTCTTTTGTATTGAAGACTTGGTTTTCCAAAATTGATAAGTATTCCAAGCTTTTTATTGGTTGCTTTTAGATAGTTAATTAATTGTGATTCATGTTCTGATAATGCTTTTAGTTCGATTATTATTTCATTATAACAAATGAAGTCTGCTTTATAGTATTTATCTAATTTTTCACCTTTGTAGTAAATATCAATTAAAGCTTCCCTTAAGTAAGGAATGTTCTGAAGTTTAAATTCTTTTTCCAGAACCTCATGGTATACTGGCTCTAGGAAGCCATTTTTTAATTGATTATGAACCTCAATAGCTGCGCCAATTATCTGATACGCTTCATCTTTGAATATAATACCTTCAATCATCTATTTCTTTTTGGTATTCGGGAAAATCCATGTTCATTCGGGTAAATTCGCGCTCATTCGATGACTAGACGGTATCCATAAAGGTTTTCTCCACCCGGTTAAACACGATGGTACCGAAAATCATCAACACCACCATAAATCCAAAGCTATAACCCAGGTACATCCAGTTGAAGCTACCGGCACCTGTGAAGCTGTAACGGAAGGTTTCAATAATGGAAGTCATTGGATTAAGGAGCAGAAATTTTTGGTAAAAAGGTTCTACAAAAGATAAGGGGTAAATCACCGGTGTGGCATACATCATTAGTTGGACTGCAAATGTGAGCAGGAATGTAAAATCCCTGTATTTGGTAGTGAGTGCCGAGATGAGCATACCGGCTCCTAATCCCATGCCGGCCATAATAATGATCAGCGCAGGAATCAATAATATATGCCAGGTAGGGGCCAGGACTACCTCCGTTCCTCCTTTGAAAAAGTAAAAGAACCACACAGCCAGGAATAAGGAAAACTGCACTCCAAACTTGAGCAGTTGTGAGATGACCATTGAAAGAGGCGTAATGATGCGTGGGAAATAGACCTTGCCAAAGATACCGGCATTTCCCCTGAATGTATTGGAAGTGAGTGATAAACAACTGGAGAAGTATTGCCACATCACATTGCCGCTCAGGTAAAAGACCATTGGTGGCATGCCATCCACAGGTATCTTGGCAATGTTATTAAAAATAACCAGTTGCATGAGTGATGTTAATATGGGTTGTATGAAAAACCAAAGCGGTCCAAGTACGGTTTGTTTGTAAACGGCTACAAAATCGCGTCGGACAAACAAGAAAAGCAGATCGCGGTATTTCCAGGTCTCTTTCAGATTCAGATCAAGCAGTTTTGATTTTGGTTTTATTTCAAGTGTGAAATCTGTCATTAGATGTTTAGATGTTTGTCCCAATAACTATCAGGATTCGATTTATGATGTTGTTTCAGTTTTATTTTGTCCGCAGGATACGCGGATTAAAAGGATTTTGTTACGATGTAATTTTTTAATTGCTGCGCAGTTTTTTTAGGAACCGCTTATTTTGCTAATAAGAATCTACTTCGCAGATTTTTCGTATTATTCGCGGTTTCTTTTTTAACTCTTTCAATTATAAAACTGAAAGCTTTCTTCACCCCTTCTTCAATACCCAATTGAGATGTATTGACCTTTACTTCGGCATCATCAGGTTGGTCGAATGAGGCATCAATGCCTGTGAAGTTCTTTATTTCTCCTGCCATCGCTTTTTTGTAGAGTCCTTTTGGATCACGCTGTATACATATCTCAACCGGAGCATCCTCAAATACCTCAATAAAATTCTCAGTGCCTATTATTTCAAGTACCATGCGGCGTATATCATTGGTGGGTGATATAAATGCATTGATGGTGATGACGCCACAATTGAGGAAGAGCTTATTAATCTCTGCTATGCGGCGTATATTCTCCTTCCGATCCTCCTCACTAAAACCCAGGTTATTGTTAATACCTGTACGTACATTGTCGCCATCGAGTACTTGTGTGAGG